>NZ_JBSFTY010000084.1:0-36105 GCF_053591515.1 Streptomyces sp. NPDC003011 | reverse complement strand
GATGGTCTTCGGCAACCTGGGCCCGGACTCGGGCACCGGCGTGGCGTTCACCCGCGACCCGGCCTCCGGCCACCAGGGCGTCTACGGCGACTACCCGCGCCGTGGGGTCAGCCCCGGCCGAACGTCGCGTCGCGGTGTTCCCGCCAGCGTTCCATCAGCTGGACGATTTCGCCCTCCAGGTACTCGAAGAAGGCGAGCGTCTCGGCGATCCGACGGCCGCCGGGGGTGGCGGCGCCGAGACTGTCGACGCCGTCGCGCAGGGTCTGCTCCCAGCGCTTGAGCACGGCGTCACGGCTGGTCAGCGCCACATACCACTGATCGTTGTGCACCCGGTACCGCTCGCGGCGCGAACCGGGCTCCCGCTCGCGCGAGACCATGTGCACCTGGGCGAGATAGCGCACCGCGCCGGAGACGGCGGCCGGGCTGACCTTGAGCTGCTCGCCGAGTTCGGCGGAGGTCATGGCGCCGGAGTCGGCGGCGAGCAGCGCGGCGAACACGCGGGCGGCCATCCGCTGCATCCCCGCCTCGACGAGCTGCGCCGCGAAGGACTCGACGAACCTCGACACGGCCTCCGTGTCCCGCCCCGCCCCGGCTGATTCGCTCATGCGCTCATCGTAACCGGGTTCGCTCCCTTCCTTATCTTCACAAGTTTCTGAAAGAAGCGTAGCTTCTGAAGAATGACACAGGCAATCAGCGTCTCCGGACTGCACAAGTCGTTCGGCCGGACGCACGCGCTCGACGGCCTCGACCTGGCCGTCGAGACCGGTGAGGTGCACGGCTTCCTCGGCCCCAACGGCTCCGGGAAGTCCACCACCATCCGGATCCTGCTCGGCCTGCTGCGGGCCGACTCGGGCGCAGCGCAGGTCCTCGGCCGCGACCCGTGGGCGGACGCGGTCGAGGTGCACCGCCGGATCGCGTACGTCCCCGGCGACGTCACGCTCTGGCGCAACCTCTCCGGCGGCGAGGTCATCGACCTCTACGGCCGACTGCACGACGGGGGCCGCGCGATGGGGGTGCGGCCGCGCTTCCGGCGCCGGCGGAGCGTCGGGCAGGGGGGTGGTGGGCGGCGGGCGGGCGGCGGCCTCGACCAGCGGCGCCGGGCGGAGCTGATCGACCGGTTCGAGCTGGACCCGACCAAGAAGGGGCGGACGTACTCGAAGGGCAACCGGCAGAAGGTCGCCCTGGTCGCCGCCTTCGCCTCGGACGTCGACCTGCTGATCCTGGACGAGCCGACCTCCGGCCTGGACCCGCTGATGGAGGAGGTCTTCCAGCGGTGCGTGGCGGAGGAACGGGACCGGGGGCGGACCGTCCTGCTCTCCTCGCACATCCTGAGCGAGGTCGAGGAGCTCTGCGACCGGGTGAGCATCATCCGCCAGGGCCGGACCGTCGAGAGCGGCTCGCTCGCCGAGCTGCGCCACCTCACGCGCACCAGCGTGACGGCCGAACTCGCGGGTGAGCCCGACGGCCTGGCGCGGCTGCCGGGCGTCCACGGCCTCGATGTCCAGGGCCGCCGGGTCCGCCTCCAGGTCGACACCGACAAGCTGGACGCCGTCCTGCGCACGCTCGGCGCGTCGGGCGTACGGTCGCTGACGTCGACGCCGCCGACGCTGGAGGAGCTGTTCCTGCGGCACTACCAGGAGGACCCGCACGGGGAGGCGGCGGCCCGATGACCGCGCCCGCCTTCGACACACGCCCCGCCGGATCGCGCCAACTGGCCGGCACCGGCGTTCTGTTGCGCTTCGCACTGCGCCGCGACCGGGTGATGATCCCGATCTGGGTCGCGGTGAACGCGCTCATGGTCCTCTCGATGCCGAACACCCTGGAGGGCCTGTACGCCACCCCCGCCGAACGCGCCGACCTGGTGACGCAGATGTCCGCCAATCCGTCGCTGCGGGCGATGGTCGGCCCGGTGTTCGGCGACTCGCTCGGCGCCCTGACCGCCTGGCGGGTCGGGGTGTACGCCGGTGCGCTGGCCGCCGTGACGAGCCTGCTCGTCGTCATCCGGCACACCCGGGAAGAGGAGGAGAGCAGCCGTCAGGAACTGCTGGCCTCGGGCGTCGTGGGCCGCCGGGCCTCCCTCACGGCGGCCCTGCTGGCGGCGGCGGTCACGAACGCCGCGCTGGCGCTGCTGGTGACGGTCGGCCTGGCCGGGCAGGGGGTCCCCGGGGCGGTGGCGCTCGGGCTCGGGATCGCCGGCGTCGGGATGGTCTTCGCCACGGCGGCGGCGATCGTGGCGCAGCTGACGGAGAGCGCGCGCCTGGCCCGCGGACTGACCGCGGCGGTCCTCGGTGCCGCCTTCGTCCTGCGCGCGGCGGGCGACTCAGCGACGGACGACGGCTCCTCGGTCCTGACCTGGCTGTCGCCGATCGGCTGGCTGGAGAACCTGCGCCCGTACGCCGGCGAACGCTGGTGGGTGCTCGCGCTGTTCGTCGCGGCTGTCACCGCGCAGGCGGTGGTGGCGTACACGCTCACCGGGCGCCGGGACGTCGGCATGAGCTTCCTGCCCACCCGGCCGGGACCGGCCGTCGGCCGTCTGGGCTCGGCGGCGGCACTGGCCTGGCGGCTGCACCGCGGCAGCGTGCTCGGCTGGAGCATCGGCTTCTTCCTCGCCGGAGTGGTCTACGGCGGGTTGACGGAGGGCGCGGCGGACCTCGTCGGCGACAACGCCCGCGCCCGCGAGATCTTCGAGCGGATGGGCGGACAGGCCGGTCTGACGGACACGTTCCTGTCGGCGATGGTCGGCATGCTCGGCCTGACCGCCGCGCTGTACGTCGTCGCCTCCGTCCTGCGGCTGCACGGCGAGGAGACCTCCCAACGCGCGGAACCGGTACTGGCGAACGCGGTGGGCCGGCTGCGATGGGCCGCCGGTCACCTGCTGATCGCCTTCGGCGGATCCGTACTGATCATGCTGCTCGCCGGTCTGGGCCTCGCCGTCGGTCACGGCAGGCAGGCCGGGCCGATCCTGGCCGCGTGCCTCGTGCAGGTGACCGGCGTCTGGGTCGTCGGCGGGCTGGCGGTGCTGCTGCACGGGATGGCTCCCCGGGTGGCGACGGCGACCTGGGGGGTGGCCGGGGCGGTGCTGCTGATCGGCTGGGTCGGGCCCGCGCTGGACGCTCCCCGTGCGGTGCTCGACCTGTCTCCGTTCGCCCACCTCCCGAAGCTGCCGGGCGGGGAGATGGAGTGGGGGCCGGTCCTGGTCCTCCTGCTGCTGGCGATCACGCTCACCGGCGCGGGACTGGCCGGGATGCGGTGGCGCGACCTGACGACGTGAAGGTGCGGGGCGACGGCGTAAGGGGGGACGAGGGCATGGACCTCGGCGTCCTGCTCACCGAGCTGCCGCTCGTGCTCCTCGCGGGAGCCGTCCTGCCCGTCCTGCTCCACGCCCTGCTCGTCCGGCTGCTCGGCGGCCCGGGTGACGCCTCAGACCGTCACGGGTAGGCCCTCCAGCCCCCGGATCACGAAGTTCGACTTGCGCCGCGGCTCGGCCGCCAGGGCCAGCGTGGGCGCCCGCTCCAGCAGCGCGGTCATCGAGGCCGCCAGCTCGATCCGGGCCAGGGGCGCGCCGATGCAGTAGTGGATGCCCGCGCTGAAGGAGATGTGCGGGTTGTCCGCGCGGGTCAGGTCGAGGCGCCCGGGGTCGGCGAAGACCTCGGGGTCGTGGTTGGCGGACCCGAAGAGCAGCGCGACCTCCGTGCCCCGCGGGATCGTCGTCCCGGCCACCTCGATGTCGTCCAGGACCCAGCGTTCGAAGAGCTGGAGCGGGGTGTCGTAGCGCATCAGCTCCTCCACGGCGGACGGCACCAGGGAGTGGTCCGCCCGCAGCGCCGCCAGCTGGTCCGGGTGGCGGAACAGCGCCCACCAGCCGTTGACCGTGGCGTTCACCGTCGCCTCGTGGCCCGCGTTCAGCAGCAGCACGCAGGTCGAGATCATCTCCTGCTCGGTCAGCCGGTCGCCCTCGTCGTGCGCCGCGATCAGACCGGAGATCAGGTCCTGCCCCGGCTCTTTGCGGCGCTCGGCGATCAGGTCCCGCAGATAGTCCGAGAACTCCACCGACGCCCGCACCGCCCGCGCGGCCACCTCCTGCGAGGGGTCCAGCTCGTACATCCCGCAGATGTCCGCCGACCAGGGCCTCAGCGGCGCCCGGTCCGCCTCCGGGATCCCCAGCATCTGCGCGATCACCGCGACCGGCAGCGGCTCCGCCACGTCCGTCAGCAGATCCCCGCCGCCCGCCTCCACCAGCGCGGACACCAGCTCACCGGCCAGCCCTTCCACGTACGGCTTCAGCCCCTCCACCGTGCGCGGCGTGAACGCCTTCGACACCAGACGCCGGATCCGGGTGTGGTCCGGCGGCTCCAGGTCGAGCATCCCGTGGTCGTTGAGCGTGTGGAACGGCTCGTGCTCCGGCGGCGGCGCCGCCCGCCCGAAGTCCTCGTGGGTGAACCGGTGCTGGTACGTCCGCCCGAGCCGGCGGTCGCGCAACAGCGCGGACACGTCGGCATGGTGGGGAACCAGCCACTGGTTCGTGGGCTCGTAGTAGTGCACGCGCCCCCGGGCACGCAGCTCGGCGTAGGCGGGGTACGGGTCGGCGAGAAACGCCGGGTCCCACGGATCGAAGGGTGCCATGAGCGGACGCTAGCCCGGCACGCCCTCGCCTGACCAGGGGTGTTCCTTCAGGTGGCCGGTCAGGGCAGTGAAGGCGGGGGCGGGGAAGAGGAGGGTCGCACGGTCAGGCACCTTGGAGTCCCGGACGGCTATCCCGGTGGGGAGGGTGGCGATCTCGACGCAGGCATCGCCGTCGCCGCCGCCGGAGTAGGTGGACTTTCGCCAGTTCATCACAGCTCCCCTGACAGGCATCTCGGCGTAAGCGGGGTACGGGTCGGCGAGAAACGCCGGATCCCACGGATCGAAGGGCGCCATGAGCGGACGCTAGCCCGGCATCCCCCCACCTGACCAGGGCTGTTCCTTCAGGTGGTCGACCAGGGCGGCGAAGGAGGCGGCACCGAAGGAGAGCGTGGCGCGGGCGGGGGCCTTGGAGTCACGGACGGCTATGCGGGTGGGGAGGGTTGCTATCTCAACGCAGGTATCACCGTCACCGCCGTCGGAGTACGTGGATTTCCGCCAGTTCATCACAGCTCCTTCGCCAGACGATGAATGAAGTCTCGCGACGCCATGGGGTCGAGCGACGCTTTCTCCACCCTATGAACCAAGGCCCGCAGCCGATTCAGCTGGGATTCGGCATCCAGGAACGCGACTCCTGTGGGTGAGTCCCGTAGCCCGGTGTCCAGCCGGGGCAGCGGGCCTCCCACGTACATCATCGAGGCCCCGGAACCGGCGAAGCCGTCTGGTCGGTGGGGATCACGCGCACGGTGGCATGACCCTGCTCAACCAGGTCCAGGATCTGCCGGAGCTGAGTGCCCGCCCCGTCCTGCCATGACGGCCGCGGCAATGCCACCGCCCGCCGACCGCAACCCCCCACCCGCCGAACGGAGTTCCGCATGCCCGAGAACGAGCCGTGGGAGTACGCGCTCCACATCCCCAACGACCCCCGGGCCGTCACCGTCTGTCGCCGTACCCTCCGCCTGATCCTGACCCTGCACGGCCTGATCACGCTGGTCGACACGGCCGAACTCCTCGCCGCGGAGCTGGTCTCCAACGCCGTACTGCACACCAAGGGCCCTGCGTCCCTCCGTCTGCGGTACTCGGGCGGCGTCCTGCGCATCAGCGCGTGGGACGCGGACCCCGGACCACCTGAGCCGCCGCGACCGCTGGAGCACCTCACCGACGCCGAGGACGGCCGCGGTCTCGCCCTGATCCGCGCCTGCGCCGACCTGTGGGGGTGGCAGCCGCAGTCCAGGGACGGCAGTCGCGGCAAGTACGTGTGGTGCGAGCTCGCTTTCCGAGGGGCTATCCGGGCGTGACCAGCCGCGCCTCGTACGCGAACACCGCTGCCTGGGTGCGGTCCCTGAGGCCGAGCTTCACCAGGATCCGGCTCACATGGGTCTTGATGGTCGACTCGGCGACCACCAGACGCTCCGCTATCTCCGCGTTCGACAGACCCTGCGCGATCAGGACCAGCACCTCCGTCTCCCGGTCGGTCAGGTCGCCGTAGGCCGCCTGGGCGGACGGGGCCAGCCGGGGGGCGGTGGACAGCTTGGAGAACTCGGTGATCAGGCGTCTGGTCACCGAGGGGGCCAGCAGCGCCTCACCGTCGGCCACCACCCGCACCCCGTCGGCGAGTTGGCGTGCCGAGGCGTCCTTCAGGAGGAAGCCGGAGGCCCCCGCCCGCAGGGCCTGGTACACGTACTCGTCGAGGTCGAAGGTGGTGAGCACCAGCACCTTGGCCGCGCCGTCCGCCGCGACGATCTCCCGGGTCGCCTCGATGCCGTTCAGCTCGGGCATGCGGATGTCCATCAGCACGACGTCGGGGGCGAGTTCACGGACCCGGTCGACCGCCTCGCGTCCGTTGACGGCCTCGCCGACGACCTCGATGTCCGGCATCGCGTTCAGCAGGACCGAGAAGCCCTCGCGCACCATCATCTGGTCGTCCGCGATCAGGACGCGGATGGTCATGCGCCCTCCTCGCTCACCGCGGGCACCGGCAGGAACACCGTCACCTCGTAGCCCCCGTCGTCCGCCGGACCCGCCGTCATCTCGCCGTTCAGCATGGACACCCGCTCCCGCATGCCGGTGATGCCGTGGCCCGCCCCGGGCGAGGGTTTGACCAGGGACGGCTGGGGCGGCGGACCGTTGACTATGCGCAGGCCCAGCCCGCCCAGCACGTAGCCGATCTCGACGCGGGCGCTCGCCCCGGGTGCGTGCCGCAGGGTGTTGCTCAGCGCCTCCTGCACGATCCGGTACGCCGACAGCTCCACGCCCTGCGGCAGCTCCCGCACCGCTCCGGTCACCGTCTTGTCGACGCTCAGGCCCGCGTCCGCGACGTTGGCGAGCAGCGCGTCCAGGTCGGCGAGGGTGGGCTGCGGGGCGTCGGGGGCCTCGTAGTCCTCGGCACGGACCACGCCCAGGACCCGCCGCAGTTCGGTGAGGGCGGCCACCGCGTTCTCCCGGATCGTGGCGAAGGCGCGCTCCAGCTCCGGCGGCGGGTTCTCCACCCGGTAGGGGGCGGCCTCGGCCTGGATGGCGACGACCGACATGTGGTGCGCGACCACGTCGTGCAGCTCGCGGGCGATGGTCGTGCGCTCCTCCAGCAGGGTGCGGCGGGAGCGCTCGTGCTCGGTCACCGTCTGCTGGGCGGTCACCTCCTGCTCGGCCGTGCGGCGTATGTGCCAGACCGTGACGGCGAGCAGGACGAGGGCGGAGAAGACCAGCATGGGGGCGGTGTTCGACGCGTAGTGACCCGCGCCGAGGGTGGTCTCCACGACCATGCCGTACACCGCGGTCAGCGCCCACATCCACCCCGCCACGCGGGGTCTGGTCCGCAGGGCCACGACCGTCATCACCACCAGGTGGCAGGCGAAGCTGCCGGTCCGCCAGGGCCAGTCGTCCCACTGGTTGCCGAACAGCGCGGTGACGGGGGTGGCCGCGAGGGAGAACCAGAAGGCGCCGACGGGCCTGAGCAGCGTCAGCAGGACCGGGGCCAGCGCGAGAAAGGCACTGAACAGCGTGGCGAAGTCGTCGCCGCTGCCCTCCGCCGCCGAACCGGCGATCAGCATCGCCAGCAGTGCGGCGACGATCACCATCGCGTGCGGGGTCCACACCGCGTACTCCCGCACGCGTACGGGCAGCCGCCTGGTCAGCGGGCCGTCGCCGCGCAGCCGCGGCAGCGGGTCGTAGGCGAAGGCGTGGTGGCACAGGTCCTGGCGCAGCCCGCGCAGCGCGCCCATGGCCATCCGGAATTCCGGACTGTTCGGCTTGTACGCGGCATACGGGTTCTGCGGCTGCGTGGTGCGCTGCGTCTGGGTCGTCTCGGTCACGTACAGAACGGTAGGCGGCGACGGCGGCGCGGTCGTCACCAGTGAGAAGGGTCCTTCGGCGTCCCTCTCAGGTACTACGGGGACGACCGGGGAGGGTCACCACGCCAGTTGCGCGATCTCCTCGGCCACCACCGCACACGCGTCCGCCACCGGGTCGATCAGCGGGAAGTGGCCGACGTCCTCCAGCAGGGTCAGCCCCACGACCTCGCCCGCCTTCGCCGCCGCGTCCGCGTAGGCCTCGGCGACCGCCTGCGGGACGACCAGGTCCGTGCGGCCCTGGACGAGGGTCGTCGCGATGCCGGTCGGGAGCAGGAGCGCCGGGTCGGCGTACGGCCGGCGCGCGGCGAACTCCTCGGGCCCGCCCAGCAGTTGCCGGCAGGCACCGCCGCACACGTCCAGCTTCTCCGCGACCGCGAGGTCGGCGATCGGGGCGAGGGCGACCACGCCCCGCAGCGGAACCTCGCGGTCGGTGCGCCACGGCGCGTCGGCGGGCAGCAGGTGCCGGGCCGCCGCCCACAGGGCGAGGTGGCCGCCCGCCGAGTGTCCGGTGACCACCGTGCGGCGCGCGTCCGCCTGCGGGAGGATCTCGCGCACCAGGGCCGGGAGCGCGTCCAGCGCGGCGGCGACGTCGTCGAAGGTGTCCGGCCAGCGGCCCGCGACCGGGCCGGGCTGCCCCGCGCTCTCGCCCCCACGCCGGTACTCCACGCTCGCCACCGCGAAGCCCCGGCGGGCCAGGAAGCCCGCGAACGGGGAGAGGTGACGGCGGTCGTGCGACGCCCGCCAGGCGCCGCCGTGCAGTACGGCCACCAGCGGCGCCGGACCGCCCGGGCCCGCCTCGCCCCGCGGGGCGTAGAAGTCGATCACCTGGTCGGGGTGGTCACCGTATGCCGCGGTGGCGTCGGGGTCGACCGCCGGGTGCGAGAAGGCCGACTCCTCTTCGGCGGCGGCACGGGCAGCTGCGGCATCGCGTGCGGCGGCGTCGTCCGGCATGCTCCAACCTCTCGGTGTCGAAACGGATTTGACGGACCGGGAAAGATCCCCAGGAGAGAATTCGGCCGTTGGCCGGGACGGTATCAGCCCGATGACGTGCACCGACACGCGGATGTCACGCACGGTGAGGGTTAAACGGTTCTGCTGTTCCGTTACGCTGACGGCACGGCGCCCGCCGCGCCCTCGCTCCCCCTCGCACCTGCCCCAAGGAGGCCGATATGTCCGCCGAGCCCGGCACCGTCCGTCCCGGAGGACGTACCGCACGTGTCCGTACGGCCGTGCTGCGGGCGGCCGGGGACGTGCTGGCCGAGCAGGGCTTCGACCGGCTCGATCTCGCGGACGTCGCCCGGCGGGCGGAGGTGGGCAAGACGACCGTGTACCGCCGGTGGGGATCGGTGACGGGACTGGTGGCCGACCTGCTCGCCGACATGGCCGAGCAGTCGCTCCCGCGCGCGCGGACCGGTTCCGTGCGCGGCGACCTGCGGGCCAACGCCGCCCTGGTGCGGCGGACGCTCGCCGATCCCCGGCAGGGCGCGCTGTTCCGCGCGGTGATCGCCGCGGCGGCGTGCGACGAGCGCACCGCGCAGGCCCTGCGGCGCTTCTACGAGGTGCGGGTGGCCGAGTGGGCGCCCTGCGTGGCGGAGGGCGTCGCCCGCGGGGAGCTGCCGGCCGGGACGGACCCGGCGATGGTCGTACGCGCGGTCTCGGCCCCCCTCTACTACGCCCTGCTCACCACCGGAACGCCCCCGGACCCCGCCGCCGCCGACCGCGCGGCGGACGCCGCCCTCGCGGCAGCACAGGCCGGGGTCTACACGCCCGGGACATGAACAGCCCGCCCACCACCCACCACCCACCACCCACCACCCACCGGGCACCGGGCACCGGGCACCGGGCACCGGGACCACCCGACCCACCGCCCGGCCCGACCCACCGCCCGGCCCGGCCCAAGGGCCCCCCGGACCCCGCCCTCCCCGGCGCCTCAGCCCGCTCCCGCACCCTCCCGCCACGTCTGCGCCAGCACCGCCGCCGCCCGTTCCACGTCCGCGAACCCGACGTAGAGCGGGGTGAAGCCGAAGCGCAGCACGTCCGGGTGCCGGAAGTCGCCGACCACGCCCCGCTCGACCAGCCGCTTCATGACGTCCCCGGCGTCCGCGCACCGCAACGCGACCTGGCTGCCCCGCTCCTCGTGGGCCACCGGCGTCAGCGACTCCACCCGGCCGGCCGGGACGTACGCGGCCACGCACTCCAGGAAGAAGTCCGTCAGGGCGAGGGACTTGGCCCGCACGCTCTCGATCGGGACGCCGTCCCACACCTCCAGCGCCGCCTCCAGGGCGAGCATGGACAGGATGTCGGGCGTGCCGACACGACCGCGCAGCGCACCGGCGGCCGGCTCGTAGTCCGGGCGCATGCCGAAGGGCTCGGCGTGCGAGTTCCAGCCGGGCAGCGGGGAGTCGAAACGATCCTGCAGGTCGTGGCGCACATACAGGTACGCCGGTGAACCCGGGCCGCCGTTCAGGTACTTGTAGGTGCAGCCGACCGCCAGGTCCACCCCGTGCGCGTCGAGCCCGACCGGCAGGGCGCCCGCGCTGTGGCACAGGTCCCACACCACGACGGCGCCCGCCGCGTGCACGGCGGCCGTCAGACCGGGCAGGTCGTGCAGCCGGCCGGTGCGGTAGTCGACGTGGTTCAGCAGGACCGCGGCGGTGCGCTCGCCCAGCGCGTCCGGCACCTGGGCCGGGGTGACCGGCCGCAGCGTGCAGCCCGTCAGCCGGGCCGCCGACTCGGCGAGGTACCCGTCCGTGGGGAAGGTCGTCGCGTCGACCACGATCTCGTCGCGCGTCCGCCCCGCGAGCCGCGCCATCCGCACCGCGCCCACCAGCGCCTTGAACACGTTGACGCTGGTGGAGTCGCCGACCACGATCTGCCCGGCCGCCGCCCCGACCAGCGGGGCTATCCGGTCGCCGATCCGCTCGGGCGCGGTCCACCAGCCGCTCTCCTCCCAGGACCGGATGCGCAGCTCGCCCCATTGCCGTCGGACGACGTCGTCGACGCGCCCGGGGACGGCCGCCGGCAGCGCGCCCAGCGAGTTCCCGTCGAGGTAGACGACCTCGTCGAGCACGAACCGCGCACGCAGGGCCGCCAGCTCGTCGCCCGCGTCCAACTCCGCTGCCTTGAGAGCGAGTTCAGACATGGGACCGGGCCGTCCACAGCTCCGGGAACACGTTCTTCTGCGCGCGCTTCTCCAGCCAGGCCACCCCGGCGGAACCGCCCGTGCCGGTCTTGGCGCCCATCGCGCGCCGGGTGGCCACCAGGTGGTCGTTGCGCCAGCGCCACACCAGCTCGGCCACGTCCGTCATCGCCTCGCCGAGCCGGGCGAGTTCGTCGCTCTCGTCACCCGAGTAGAGCGCGGTCCACACCGCCTCCACCTCCGCCGACGGCTCGTGGCGGCGCGACACGTCGCGGTCCAGGACGGAGGCCGGGATGGGGTGCCCGCGCCGCGCCAGCAGCCGCAGCACCTCGTCGTACAGGCTCGGCTCGTGCAGCGCCTTCTCCAGCTCCGCGTGGACGCGCGGCGCGCCCCGGTGCGGGACCAGCATGGACGCGGACTTGTCACCGAGCAGGAACTCCATCCGCCGGTACATCGCCGACTGGAACCCGGAGCCTTCGCCGAGGGCGGAGCGGTATGCGTTGAACTGGGCCGGCGTGAGCTGCCCGAGCGGCTTCCAGGAGGCGTTCAGCGCCTCCAGCTCCCGCACGGAACGCTTCAGCGCGGCGACCGCGACCGGCACGTCGTCCTGCCGCAGGGCCCGCGCCGCGGTCTCCCACTCGTGGACGATGACCGTGAACCACAGCTCCATCACCTGGGTGGTGACCAGGAAGACCATCTCTCCGGGATCGTCGGAGAGGGTGTGCTGGAGGTGGGTGAGCACGTCCGCCTGGACGTAGTCCTCGTACGGGGTCGTGCCGTGGAAGTCGAGATGCGGGGTCTCGGGCTCGTGCGTGTCGTGAGCCTCTTGGGACATCGCTGTCTCCTGATGTGTCCTCCGGGTAGCGGTCCGCCCCTGCCGTTACCGACACGGGGGCCCCGGTCCCCGCCGGGCATCCTCTTCGATGGTCCGCCGAAAAGGCAAGGCCCGCCTGATCACACAGGCGGGCCCGCAAGGAAACGACGGCTCAGCCCAGGGTCTGGGCCGCCGCCGGCGAGGAGTCCTTCAGGAACTGCGAGCAGCGCTCGTACTCCTCCTGCTCGCCGATCGCCTGCGCGGCGCGGGCGAGGGCGTGCAGGGCGCGCAGGAAGCCACGGTTCGGCTCGTGCTCCCAGGGGACCGGGCCGTGGCCCTTCCAGCCGCTGCGGCGCAGCGAGTCCAGGCCGCGGTGGTAGCCCGTACGGGCGTAGGCGTACGACTCCACGACGCTGCCCCGCTCGAACGCCTCGTCGGCCAGCTGGGCCCAGGCCAGCGAGGAGGTGGGGTACTTCGCGGCCACATCGGCGGGCGCGGTACCGCCGGCCAGCAGCTCGCGGGGTTCCGGGTCGTCGGGGAGGTGGGTCGGGGGCGGACCCCCGAGAAGGTTCTCGTGAATGGACATGGGGTCCAGTCTCCTCCATTCGGCCAGGGGACCAAGGGCACGCGGGGCCGACTGTCACAGTCCCCGCCGGCCCGCCCCGTCCGCCCCGGACCTGCCCCGGGTGCACGGCGAGCCCGGTGCCGTGGCACCGGGCTCGCCGTACGACGCGGGACGGTTACTTGATCTTCGTGCCGCTGGACCGCAGGTTGCCGCAGGCCTCGACGACGCGGGCGGCCATGCCCGCCTCGGCCAGCTTGCCCCAGGTGCGCGGGTCGTAGGTCTTCTTGGAGCCGACCTCGCCGTCGACCTTCAGGACGCCGTCGTAGTTGCGGAACATGTGGTCGGCGACCGGGCGCGTGAAGGCGTACTGCGTGTCGGTGTCGATGTTCATCTTGACGACGCCGTTCTCCAGCGCGGTCGCGATCTCCTCCGCGGAGGAGCCGGAGCCGCCGTGGAAGACGAAGTCGAACGGCTGCGCGCCGGCCGGCTTGCCGTACTTGGCGGCCACGCCGTCGTTGAGCTCCTTCAGGAGCTCGGGGCGCAGCACCACGTTGCCCGGCTTGTACACGCCGTGGACGTTGCCGAAGGACGCGGCCAGCAGGTAGCGGCCCTTCTCGCCCAGGCCCAGGGCCTCGACCGTGCGCACGGCGTCGTCGACCGTCGTGTACAGGGAGTCGTTGATCTCGTGCGTGACGCCGTCCTCCTCGCCGCCGGTCGGGGTGATCTCGACCTCAAGGATGATCTTGGCGGCGCGGGCGCGCTCCAGGAGCTCCTGGGCGATGGAGAGGTTGTCGGCGAGGGTCTCCGCGGAGCCGTCCCACATGTGGGACTGGAACAGCGGGTTCTGCCCGGCCTTGACGCGCTCCTCGGACACCGCGAGCAGCGGGCGTACGTACCCGTCGAGCTTGTCCTTGGGGCAGTGGTCGGTGTGCAGGGCGACCGTGATGTCGTACTTCTCGGCGACGATGTGCGCGAACTCGGCCAGGGCGACGGCGCCGGTCACCATGTCCTTGTTGTGCTGACCGCCCAGGAACTCCGCGCCACCCGTCGAGATCTGGATGATGCCGTCGCTCTCGGCCTCCGCGAAGCCGCGCAGCGCAGCGTGCAGGGTCTGGGTCGAGGTCACGTTGATGGCCGGGTAGGCGAACTTGCCTGCCTTCGCCCGGTCGAGCATCTCGTTGTAGACCTCGGGGGTTGCGATGGGCATCTGTCCGCTCCTTGGTATGCGGGTTGGCGTTCTGTGTCCTACGGCCCTGACCTAGACCTTGGGTGCGACGTCATCGTCGGCCCCATCTTTCCAGACGTGACCGGATGGTCCATCCTGCGGTCAGTCCAGTCCCAGCTCGTCCTTCGAGTACGCGAAGAGGTACGGCACCCCCGCACCCTGCTCGATCTTCTCGGCGGCGCCGGTCGCCCGGTCGACGATGGTCGCGACGCCGACGACCTCGGCGCCCGCCTCGCGCACCGCCTCCACGGCGGTGAGCGGAGAGCCGCCGGTGGTGGAGGTGTCCTCGACGACCAGGACCCGGCGGCCCGCGATCTGAGGCCCCTCGACCCGCCGTTGCAGGCCGTGCGCCTTGGCCGCCTTCCGCACGACGAAGGCGTCCAGCCGCCGCCCGCGGGCGGCGGCCGCGTGCAGCATGGACGCGGCCACCGGGTCGGCGCCCATGGTCAGCCCGCCCACCGCGTCGAACTCCAGGTCGGCGGTCAGGTCCAGCAGCACCTGCCCGACCAGCGGGGCGGCCTCCCCGTCGAGGGTGATGCGCCGCAGGTCGACGTAGTAGTCGGCCTCCAGACCCGACGACAGGGTCACCTTGCCGTGCACCACGGCCTTGTCCTTGATCTGCTGCAGCAGCGCGCCGCGAACGTCTGTCATGCCTGTCAGCTTAGAGGCGGCGCCAGGTCCACGTGGTGGTGGCTTCCAGCGGCTCCAGCGGTGTGACCAGGCGCGGGAGGGTGTTGAGCCCGTCGGGCGGCCCGGTCTGCGGCTCCACGCAGACAGCGGCCTCCTGCTCGTCGTACACCACGACCCACTGCTCGGGGCTGGTCACCCTCAGCTCCAGCTGCCCGGGCCAGGTGAGGGTGACGTCGACCCCGCCGGGCATCCCGAAGCAGTCGTCCCAGGGGCCGGGCCTCGGGTCGAGGCGGTTGCCGGTGGGCAGGTGGTCGTCGCCGCGCTCCTCCTGCCAGGCGGGCGTGAAGCCGAGCCGTGCGCCTTCCCCGCCCAGGGTGCGGTTGAACCAGGGGTGCCAGCCGATCTGCGCCGGGAAGGAGGAGTCGTACGTCTCCACGGACATGGTCAGCGTCAGGGCGTCCCCGGTGAGGGCGACGACCTGCGTGATCCGGCCCGTGTAGGGCCACGGCTCGACCAGGTCGTACGTGATGACCGCCTCGTCGGCGGTGGTGCGGGCGGTGCGCCAGGCGCCGTCGCGGGCGGTGCCGTGGATGGCGTGCGGCGGGGAGTTGAGCGGCATCTGGCGGACGGTCGCCCCGTCCCGGAACCGGCCGTCCCTGATCCGGCCGCACCAGGGAACCATCGGGAAGCAGCCGAACCGGTCGCCCTGCCGGAGGAGCTCGACCCCGCCGACCCGGAGCCCTCCGATACGGCCGCCGTTGCCCGGTTGCACGGTCACTTCCGCGTCACCCGCGGTCAGCGTGATGTCTTCGTTACTCACGGGACGACCCTACTGGGGGAAGCAAGGGCGCCTCGGCCGCCCGGGGCGCTCAGCGTCGCCGGCGCAGCGCCCTGCTCACCACGATCGCCGACGCCAGCGCCACCGCCGCGGCCGGTGCGGCCCAGCGCAGGGTCTGGTGCGGGCTGACCGTCTGGGGGGCCGGCACCGGCGCGTACCGGCCGCGCGGCGGGGCGTGGTCGACCTCCTCCGCGCTGCGGCCGATCATCGTCCGGCGCGCGTGCGCCGCCTCGGCGGGCGGCCGCGGGGCCTCGACGAGGTCGTCGGCGGGCGGCTGGGCGGCCTCCGCGAGGTCCTCGGAGACGGACGGCGGCGGGACCTCGGCCTCGACCACGGGAGCGGGCTCGGCGGGTCCGGGCCGCGGCCCCGGCTCGCGAGCGGGCGCGGGCTCGTCCCCTGCCCCCTCCGCCTCTCCCTCCGCCTCTCCCTCCGCCTTTCCTTCCGCCTTTCCCTCCGCCGCGGCTCCCAGGCTCTCGGCGAACCGGCTCAGCAGGCGGGTCGTGGCGGCGGTGACCGCGGCCGACGGCAGTTCCGTGACGCGGCCGTCCGCGGAGGCGGTTCCGTCGAAGGTGAGGGTGGAGCCGCCGTCGCTCTCCCGCAGACGGATCGTGAGCGCCAGTGTGACCGAGCCGGTGCCCCGGGCCTCGGCCGCGTCGCCCTCCACGGCGTACGAACCGTCGTCCCGCCCGGAGACCCGTACGGTGCCGCGGTAGGTGATGGAGTGGCTGCCGACGCGTACCTTCAGCCGCCCCGTGACGGGCTCGGCGCCGGCGTCCTGTTGGAGCCCGGGAACCGCCCGGGCGACGAGCGCGGGGTCGGCCAGCGCCTCTCTGAGCCGCTCGGCCGGAACCGGAACGAACACCTCATACTCCATGTCAGCGGAGCCTACCCAGTGGGCGGCATCGTGCACCCCCCTTGGTCGAAAGTGACCGCGCGTCGTGCGGACCGGCACCCCCGCGGGCGTCCGTGCCCTCACCGCTTCTCAGTACCGCGGATGCACCAGCGTCGACACCGGCAGCCCCGCGATCCGCGTCCCGGCCGCCGCCCGCGCGTCCGCCGTCAGCGACGCCTGGGTCAGCGTCCGCGGGACGGGTCCACGCGGGTCGAGGCGCAGGGGTGGTGGCCCCGACGCGGATGCGGATGCGGATGCGGACGCGGACGCGGACGCGGACGCTGACGCTGACGCGAGGACGAAGCCCCAGTCGTGCGGGGCCCGTTCCGGGCCGGCGGTGCGGTCGGGGCCCGCCGCGAAGCCGGCGTCCCGGCCGCCGACGCGGTAGGGCGCGGTGCGCAGTCCGGCCGCGCGGATCGTCGTGTCCACCGTCCAGAACACGGGGGCCCGGGAGGTGACCGGCCCGGCGTGCACGACCAGGCGGCCGCCGTCGGCCAGGACGCGGCGCGCGAGGCCGTAGAACTCCTGCGAGTACAGCTTGGTGCTCGCGGTGATGCCCGGGTCGGGCAGGTCCGCGATCACCACGTCGTACGCCGCCGTCGGCGCCCCGCGCAGCCGGCCGAAGGCGTCCGCCGTCGTCACGTGCACGCGCGCGTCGCCGTACACGTGCCCGTTCAGCTCCGCCAGTGCCGGGTCCCGGCGGGCCAGCCGGACGACCGCCGCGTCGAGTTCGACGATGTCGACGCGTCGTACGTCCGGGAACCGCAGCACCTCCCGGGCGGCCAGTCCGTCGCCGCCGCCGAGGACGAGCACGCGCGCGCGGGGGCCGTTCATCGCGGGGTGGACCAGGGCCTCGTGGTAGCGCCGTTCGTCCCGGCCGCTGACCTTGAGCCGGCCGTCGAGGAAGAGGCCCAGGGGGCGGCCGCCGGCGCCGCCGGTGAGGACGACCTCCTGGACGTCGGTCTGCATCGCCACCCGTACGTCCTGGCCGTACACCGCCTGCCGCGCGGCCCGCTCGAAGTCGTCGACGAGGACGGCGGCCGTGGCGAGGAGGGCGAGGACGGCGACGTTGGCGAGCAGCAGCAGCCGGCGGGCCCGGCGGGTCAGATCACCGCGGAACAGGCCGAGGACGAGCACCGCGCCGGCGATCGCGTTGACCGCGCCGGTGAGCAGCGCGCCGGTCAGCTGGCCCAGCAGGGGCAGCAGGAGGAACGGGAAGGCCAGCCCGCCGACCAGCGCGCCCACGTAGTCCGCGGCGAACAGGTCCGCGACCGCGCCGCCCGCGTCCTGGCGCCGGATGCGCTGGATCAGCTCCATCAGCAGCGGGACCTCGGCGCCGATCAGCAGGCCGATGGCGAGGGAGAAGGCGACCAGGAGACAGCGGGAGCCGCTCGTCCACAGGCCGCCCCAGGCGCCGGTCCAGGCGAACACGGCGTACAGGGCCATCGCGCTGCAACCGCCGACCAGGGCGAGCGCGGCCTCCAGCGCGCCGAAGGCGGCCGCGGCCCGCCAGCACAGCCGTTTCGCGGCGAGCGAGCCGATGCCCATCGCGAAGACCATGACGGACAGCACGACGGAGGCCTGGGTGACCGAGTCGCCGATCAGGTACGTGGCGAGGGCGACCAGTTCGAGCTCGTACACCAGACCGCAGGCCGCGCAGACGAAGACGCAGGTGAGCACGGAGAACCGGCCCGTGCCGGGGCGGACGGGCAGCCGCGCGGGGCCGGCCCAGGGCGGCGTGGTGCCGGGCGGGGCGGGCGCGTGCGGTTCGATCACGCTGCGACGTTACGTCACGGCTAGGGCACGCTCGGTCACCCACACGTGTGGAACTGTCGGTCAGTCGGGCAGACGGAGGTTTGGATCCTCACACCCCCGACGGGCTCAGCCGCGCCCGGCGCGGGCCGGTCTGCGCCGCCGTCACCCGCGTCCCGACCCGCGTCCGGGTCGCCACCAGATGCCCCTCTTCGGGATACGCGTGCCAGGTCCGCCAGTGCACCTGCCCCTCGTGGTGCCGGGCCAGCAGCGCGGTGAAGGCGTGCGGGCTGCCGGGGAAGACGCCCGCGAGGCCGTGCGGGTGGTCGGAGACCAGGGCCAGCAACTCCTGGGCGCGGCCCGCGAACTGGCCCGGGGCCAGCACCTCCACGCGGGCGGCGAACTCGTACTCCCAGTCGCCCACACGTTTGGCGACGCCCAGCGGAAGGGGGGTGCTGCTGCCGGCGATGCACGCCACCGTCTCCGAGCAACTGCCCCGGTCCTCTTCCACGAGCACCTGGTGGGACGCACCGAGAAGTCTCAACTGGAGCTTGGCGCCGTCCAGTTCGAGATCGAGCGTGGCCAGTGCGGGCAGCGGCTCGCGCCCCAGGGCCCAGGCGAGGTCGGCCGCGCGCGTGTCGGTGTACGAGGTGTTCAGGGTCGTGAGCATGGGTCGGCTCCGCTGGCACGCAAAGAAAGAGGGAGGTGTGGGTCCGGCGCACCCCGGTCGGCACCGGGGGATTCGGCCCGGCCCGCCCGGCCGGCCCGGTCGGCCCAGTCGGTCAGGGAGTCTGCGGGACGTCCGAGGGGCCGCGTTGGTGTTGTAGAGGGAATCATGAACGGTGGCGCCGCCACAGCGCTTTTACCCAACTTCGTGCGGTTTCCATCCCTCAGAGGGCCCCACAGCTCAACTGTTCAACCGTCGCGTGCGCCGGGGCGGCCAAGGCGCGCGCCGGAGCAGTGCTACGCCCGCCGGGAGCGGTACCCGGCGGGCGTATGGAATGAGTGATCCGACGAGACGGGAGCTCGGCCGTCCCGTGTCAGCCGGCTCCCGGGAGGGGCCGCCGGGTCAGCTGCCGCCCCCGCATCCGCCCCCGCCGCCCCCGCAGGACGAGCCGCCGCCGCAGGAGTGGCCGCCGCCGGACGACGAGCCGCACGACGACCCGGAGGAACCCGGGTCGGACGCTCCGGACGAGCCGCTGTCACCGACGAGGGGCGCACCGCCCACGACCCACCAGCTGCTGTCACCGGAGCCGCTCGAACCGCTGGACCCGCTGCCCCTCGACGACCGGTGGACCCGGCCCCCACGCCCTCCCCCGCGCACCGCGTTCCGCCGGCGGTTCCTGCCGGAGGCGGTGCGAACACCGATCAGAACAAAGCAGACCACCACCAGGATGATGCCGATGACCATGGCGCCACCCTCCTTCCGATTCCCCCCGAAGCGGCCCCCCGTGGGCGCCTCGCTGGGTGCGTGCCGGGGAGATGCCCCTTCGTCTCATCACTCAAAGCAGAGTTGAGGAACTCCAGAGCTTGGGCGCAGGATGACCGGCATGACCTCCAGCGCACGCCCCCTCCTCAACCGCCGGCTCGCCGAGTTCGGGACGACGATCTTCGCCGAGATGTCCGCCCTGGCCCTGCGGACCGGGTCGATCAACCTCGGCCAGGGTTTTCCCGACACGGACGGGCCCGAGGAGATCAGGGAGGCGGCCGTGCGGGCGCTGCGCGACGGCCGCGGCAACCAGTACCCGCCGGGGCCGGGCGTCCCCGAGCTGCGCACCGCCATCGCCGCGCACCAGGAACGGCGCTACGGCCTGGCGTACGACCCGGACACCGAGGTGCTGGTCACCGCCGGCGCCACGGAGGCCATCGCCGCCGCGCTGCTGGCCCTCGTGGAGCCCGGTGACGAGGTCGTCGCCCTGGAGCCGTACTACGACTCCTACGCGGCCTGCGTCGCGATGGCGGGCGGCACGCGGGTGCCGGTCACGCTGCGCCCGCACGAGGGCTCGTTCCGGCTCGACCTCGACGAGCTGCGGGCCGCCGTCACCGACCGGACGCGCCTGCTGCTGCTCAACACCCCGCACAACCCCACGGGCACCGTCCTCACCCGCCCGGAGCTGACCGCGATCGCCGAGCTCGCCGTGGAGCGGGACCTGCTGGTGGTCACGGACGAGGTGTACGAGCACCTGGTCTTCGACGGGGCCGAGCACGTGCCGCTCGCGACCTTCCCGGGGATGCGCGAGCGGACGGTGTCGATCGGCTCGGCCGGCAAGACGTTCTCGTTCACCGGCTGGAAGGTCGGCTGGGTCACGGCGGCTCCCGCGCTGGTCAGCGCGGTGCGCTCGGCGAAGCAGTACCTGACGTACGTGGCGTCGGGGCCGTTCCAGTACGCGATCGCCGAGGCGCTCCGGCTGCCGGACGCGTACTTCGACGGCCTGCGCACCGACCTCCGCCGCAAGCGCGACCTGCTCGGCGACGGTCTGCGCGCGGCCGGGTTCGAGGTCTACCAGCCCCAGGGCACGTACTTCATCACCACCGACATCACCCCCTTCGGCGAGAAGGACGCCTACGCCTTCTGCCGGGCCCTTCCCGAACGCTGCGGCGTCGTCGCCATCCCCAACTCCGTCTTCTACGACGACCCGGACGCCGGCCGCAGCCAGGTCCGCTTCGCCTTCTGCAAGCAGGACGACGTTCTGACCGAGGCCGGCAGCCGCCTCCGACGCCTCGCGCGGTGACCTCACGCCCCCGCCCAGGGCGAAGCGGCGCTAGGCGCGGCGGCGGCAGGAACGCGCACGCCGACGGGGGGCGGCTGTCTCCGGGACGGGGGTGCCCCGCGGTCTCCCCGCCGCCCCCACCTGATCGCCGTGGTCGCCGTGAACGCCGAGAGGTTTCCACAGGCTGTGGACAGGCGGGCGTCCGCCCGGCCGGACCCGGCGTACGTCCGGCGGGACGGCGAGAGCCCGGCCCCGGCACGCGGCCGTGGTGGCCGGTGCCCTGGCCGGGCTCTCGTTCGCCTGCGGCGCGGCCCGGTCGTGATCGCCGGTGCGGCGCCGTGGTACTGCGCGGCCCAGGGGGCTACTCGTCGTCCTCGGGCTTCTCGGCTTCGTTGACCTCCTGCTCCAGGCCGAGCTGCTCCACGAGCCACTTGTCGAACTCGATCGCGGCCCGCACCCAGCTGACCGTGGAGGAGACGAAGTGCTCCAGGCTCACCCCGGTGCCGATGAGCATCTGCGCCTCGCCGATGAGACGGACGGTGCCGTCGTCATGGGTGTGGCTGTAGACCTTGGGCCACAGGGTGCGCCGGTTCCAGTCGTCGATGGACTCCAGCAGCTGCGGCTTCTCGTCGATCGGGTGCGGCCGGTCGTAGAACGTCCGCACGGAGAAGACCTGCTGGTCCCCTTCACCGCGGAACATGAAGTACGTACGGAACTGCTCCCACGGCGCCGCGAGGTCACCCTCGTCGTCGACGACGTACTTGAGCTCCATCTGGTCGAGGAGCTGCTTCACAAGGTCCTGATCCGGGACGACGGGGCCCGCCGGTCCTTGCGGCTGCGGCTCGGGCTGGCCCCCGAAGTTCGGAATCGAGGACGGGTCGATGGTCACCGTGATTTTCCCTTCGTACGGATCCCGCCATCCTCCCCCATGCGGGGAGGGGGGTGGCAAGCCCGACGGTCCGAGAGGCCCAGAACAGGCCCCTTACAGCGTCTTCCCCGTGGCGGGCCCCACGATCAGCCCGTCCCCGAACGAGTCCACCCGGACCGTGTCGCCGTCCTTGACCTCGCCGGAGAGGATCTCCTTGGCGAGGCGGTCGCCGATGGCGGTCTGGACGAGCCGGCGCAGGGGGCGGGCCCCGTAGGCCGGATCGAGTCCCTCGACGGCGAGCCACTCCAGGGCCTCGTCGGAGACCTCCAGGGTGAGGCGGCGCTCGGCGAGGCGCTCGGCGAGGCGGCCGATCTGCAGGCGCGCGATGCGGCCCAGGTCGTCCTTGGTCAGGGCCGAGAAGACGACCAGGTCGTCGAGCCGGTTCAGGAACTCCGGCTTGAAGGAGGCACGGACCACCTCCAGCACCTGTTCCTTCTTCTCCGCCTCACTGCTGATCGGGTCCACCAGGAACTGGCTGCCCAGGTTGGACGTCAGCACCAGGATGGTGTTGCGGAAGTCGACCGTGCGGCCCTGGCCGTCGGTCAGCCGGCCGTCGTCCAGCACCTGGAGCAGGATGTCGAAGACCTCCGGGTGCGCCTTCTCCACCTCGTCGAGCAGCACCACGCTGTACGGGCGGCGGCGCACCGCCTCCGTGAGCTGGCCGCCCTCCTCGTAGCCGACGTAGCCGGGCGGGGCGCCGACCAGGCGGGAGACGGTGTGCTTCTCGCCGTACTCCGACATGTCGATGCGGACCATGGCCCGCTCGTCGTCGAAGAGGAAGTCGGCGAGCGCCTTGGCCAGTTCGGTCTTGCCGACACCCGTCGGGCCGAGGAAGAGGAAGGAACCGGTGGGCCGGTCGGGGTCCGCGATGCCGGCGCGGGTGCGCCGCACCGCGTCGGACACCGCCCGCACGGCCTCCTTCTGGCCGATGAGGCGACGGCCCAGCTCGTCCTCCATGCGCAGGAGTTTCTGCGTCTCGCCCTCCAGGAGGCGGCCCGCGGGGATGCCGGTCCAGGCGGCGACGGTGTCGGCGATGTCGTCGGCGCCGACCTCCTCCTTGACCATGGTGTCCTTGGCGGCCTGCTCCTCGGCCTGCGAGGCGGCCTCCAGGTCCCGTTCCAGGGCGGGGATCTCGCCGTACAGCAGCTTGGAGGCGGTGTCGAAGTCGCCGTCGCGCTGGGCCCGTTCGGCCTGGCCGCGCAACTCGTCGAGCTTCTCCTTCAGTTCACCGACCCGGTTGAGGGACTGCTTCTCCTTCTCCCAGCGGGCGGTCAGGCCCCGCAGCTCCTCCTCCTTGTCGGCGAGGTCGCGGCGCAGCCGCTCCAGACGCTCGCGGGAGGCCGGGTCGGTCTCCTTCACCAGCGCCAGCTCCTCCATCTTCAGCCGGTCGACGCCGCGCTGGAGTTCGTCGATCTCGACGGGCGAGGAGTCGATCTCCATCCGGAGGCGGGAGGCCGCCTCGTCGACCAGGTCGATGGCCTTGTCGGGCAGGAAGCGGGAGGTGATGTACCGGTCGGAGAGGGTGGCCGCGGCGACCAGCGCGCTGTCCGCGATCACGACCTTGTGGTGGGCCTCGTAACGGCCCTTGAGCCCGCGCAGGATCGCGATGGTGTCCTCGACGGTCGGCTCGGCGACCAGCACCTGCTGGAAGCGCCGCTCCAGGGCGGGGTCCTTCTCGATCCGCTCCCGGTACTCGTCCAGGGTCGTCGCGCCGACCATGCGCAGCTCACCGCGGGCCAGCATGGGCTTGAGCATGTTCCCGGCGTCCATGGCGGAGTCGCCGCCGGCGCCGGCGCCCACGACGGTGTGCAGCTCGTCGATGAAGGTGATGATCTGCCCGTCGGAGCCCTTGATCTCCGCGAGGACGGACTTCAGCCGCTCCTCGAACTCGCCGCGGTACTTCGCCCCGGCGACCATCGCGCCCAGGTCGAGCGCGACCAGCCGCTTGTTCTTGAGCGACTCGGGCACATCGCCCTTCACGATCCGCTGGGCGAGCCCCTCGACGACGGCGGTCTTGCCGACGCCGGGCTCACCGATGAGCACGGGGTTGTTCTTCGTCCGGCGGGACAGCACCTGGACGACCCGGCGGATCTCCTGGTCCCGCCCGATGACGGGATCGAGCTTGCCCTCCCGCGCGGCGGCGGTGAAGTCGGTCCCGAACTTCTCCAGCGCCTTGTACTGACCCTCTGGGTCGGCTGTGGTCACCCGGCGTCCTCCCCTCGCGTTCTGGAAGGCCTCCAGCAGCTTCTTCGCCGTGGCCCCCTGCCCGGAGAGTACGTCGCCGGCCGGGCCGCCCTTCGCGGCGATGCCGATGAGCAGGTGCTCGGTGGAGAGGTACTCGTCCCCGAGCTCCTTGGCACGTTCCTGCGCGTCCGCGATCACCGCGAGCAGCTCGCGGTTGGGCTGCGGGGGCGCGACGGTGGACCCGGTCACGCTGGGCAGGCCGGCCAGCACGCGTTCGACGCCGGAGCGTACGGCCGCCTGGTCGGCGTCGACCGCGGCGAGCAGGTCGGTGATGTTCTCGTTCTCCTGCCCCTGGAGCAGCGCGAGGAGCAGGTGGGCGGGGGTGAGGTCCGGGTGGCCCTCGGAAACGGCCCGGTTGCCGGCCGCGTTGATCGCGTCCCGGCTCCGGTTGGTCAGCTCGGCGTCCACGTTCGCGTCTCCTCCTTGCGTCATCCCAAGCGTCATCCCACTGCTGACTCAGACAACGTACACAAACTTGAGTCTATTCCACTCAAGGCGGAGGGCGGGAGGGATGGACCCGGGGCCCGGGTACCCAAGCAGGACGGGACGCGACAGGAGGGGACGGGAACACGAGGGACCGGGCCGGCAGGGGTGCCGGGAGGCGGCGGGAGCGGGAGACAGCCGGAAAAGCGCATGGGCGGTCGGTAGGGAATCCTCGACGAACGGCTACTTTCGGCCACAACCGGATCCGGCGGAGACCGGGAGATTTCGCCAAAACTGCAGCGGCGTCACCGTGTTCAGGTCACGGTGACGCCGCTGCGGGGGGAAGCACCTGAGCGATCTGTTACGACGGGGGAATCGCGTCAGGCACTGCGGGGGGTGGCTGAGATGGTCCGCAGGACCGGGGCGTCCGGCTCCACCAGACGATGGTCCCGCTGGTCCAGGTTCACAAAGATCATTCCGTACCGGATGGCACACCGCACGGGCTGAGGCGCCCCCCGGGGCTTGCGCAGGCACCGGTACGCCCGTACGTCCTCGTCCTCGTCCCGCGTCACGACGACCGGCTCACCGAACACGGTCACCATCAGCGAGTCACCGGCGTGGGGGATCGCGGTGGCCAGGTCGATGAAGTGCCAGCCGGAGCGGTAGGCGGTTGCCATCTCGCGACGGAAGGAGCGGTCGTCCGGTGGAGTGGTCACGTCAGCTCCCGGCTCCGTCAGCCGGGGCGACCGGCCAGCTGCTGTTGTCGGTGCCCTCTGCGTTCACCGCCACCGAAGGCCAGCTGCTGTTGGCCTGAGTAGTGCCTTCTGTCTCGGTGAAACCACCCAGCGCGCCGAGGGCCACAACGGCGGAGAAGGCGGCGACAAGCACCGAGCGAAGCATTCTGTTACGCATAGTCGGCTTCGTCCTCACTTGAAGGTCCCCTTTTCCCCCGTCGAGTACGACGATGGCTCATTCGGGCACGTCATGGCCACAGAATCGATGCATCATGTTCCTGCATGTTCAGGACCCTGGGGGGTGGAGATTTGGTAACGAAGCGCACTAATACGACACATCCCCATGGGATGAGCGCCTTGTGTGAGGAAGGGGGACGGCTGTACGCCACCGCCCTGCGCGCGGGACGCGTCGCCCGGACGGAGGCGGAGCCCGCCCCCTGCCTGATGGAGTTCGCCCTGCTCCACCCCGATCCCGACGACCCGGACTGGCTGCGGCCCGTCAGTCCCGCGGTCGCCCTGGCCCGGCAACTCAACCCCCTTGAGCATGAAATCGCCGAACGCCGGCGGTGGGCAAGCGAACTCGCCACCGCGTTCGAGCCGTTCATGACACTCAGCACGCAGGCCAGTGCGACCAGTGACTCCATCACGGTGCTGGAGGGCGGGGAACGGATCAACACCGCGCTCAACCTGGCCGCGGCCCAGTGCCAGACGGAGATGCTCACGGTCCAGCCGAGCGACCGCATGTCCGAAGACAGCCTCTTGCGCGGCCTGGAACGCGACCGGCCGCTGATAGAGCGGGGCGTGCGGATCCGCACCCTCTACCAGCACACGGCCCGCTACAGCCCGGAGAAGCTGGCCTACGCGGCCCGTCTCGCCGACGGCAAGGCCGAATACCGCTCCATCGACGAGCTCGTCGAGCGCCTGATCATCTGCGACGAGACCGTCGCCTTCATCCCCGCCCGCGACGACCAGCAGATCGCCCTGGAGCTGCGCCAGCCGGCGCTCGTCCGCTACCTCATCAAGGTCTTCGAGTACCTGTGGGACCGCGCGGTTCCGCTGAGCACCGGGGCCCCGTACGAAGCCGCCCCCGACGGCATCACGGCGATCCAGCACTCCATCGCGAAGCTGCTGGTGGAAGGCCATGTCGACGAGGCCATCGCCCGCCGTCTGGGCATGAACGTCCGCACGTGCCGCGCCCACATCGCCAAGCTCGCCACGGCCCTGGGCAGCGGCAGCCGCGCCCAGCTCGGCTACCTCATCGCGCAGTCCGGAATCCTGAAGAAGGATCACTGACCGCGGAGGGAGGAGCGCCGTGAGCGCGGCAGGGCATCACGCAGACGAGTGACCCAGGCCAGCGGAGAGGTCCTGGGCGTCCGGCCCCACACTCACACCGACGCCGTCACCGGAGCAGGGCGCGGCTCGGCCACCTCATCGGGCGCTCCGGGATCCCTGATCAGGCAGGCTGAGACGGGGGACGTCCACCGTGTCTCCCGCGCCCACCGCCTCTCCCGCGTCCACCGCGTCTCCCGCGCCCCCTCCGTCTCCCGCACCGGTCACGTCCGCCCCGTCGGCCGGCCGCGGCGGTCCGTCCAGGCCGACCTGGGCGATACGGACGCCCAGCTGGGTGCGGCTGGCCGCGCCGAGCGTCTCCGACAGCCGGGCGATGTGGGCCCGGCAGGTCCGGACGCTTATCCCCAGCCGTTCCGCGATCACCGCGTCCTGGTGGCCCTCGGCGAGGAGCGCCGCGATGGACTGCTCCCGGTGCGAGATGCCCTCGATGCCGGTGTCGGGGAGGGGCGCGGTCAGCGGGATCGCCAGGCGCCAGAGGCGTTCGAAGACCGTGACCAGGTAGTCGACGAGGGCCGGGTGGCGCAGCTCCAGGGCGAGGGTGCGGTCCGCGTTCGCCGGGATGAAGGCGACCGTGCGGTCGAAGAGGATCAGGCGCTCGATCACCTCGTCCAGGGTGCGCGCCTGGACGGCGCCGTCCATCAGCTCCAGGTAGTTGATCAGCCCCTGTCCGTGCCGGGCCACGTGCGTGTACAGGTCGCGCATGCGCACGCCCCGGCCGCGCAGGGCCAGGGCCCGGTGCAGGCCCTCGGTCAGCTCGTGTTCGGGGCGGATGCCGCCGGGCTGCACGGTGAGGACCTCCGTCGTGCACGCCTCCGTCGCCTCGTCCATCGCGGCCTGGATGCGCGACAGCCCGTCCAGGACACGGATAGCGCTGCCCTCCGCGGGGACCACCGCGGGACGCGGGCCGCCGAGACCGGCGTACCACTCGAAGGCCGCGACCGCCGAGCCCACCCGCCGCTGGTTCGCGCTGAGCTCGTCGTACAGACCGCGCAGCAGCCGGGTCATGACCTCCTGCGGGGCCGTCGGCACCAGCCAGTCCATGTCGTCCGGATCGGGGTGCAGCAGGGCCAGTTCCAGCAGGCAGGGCACCGGTTCGGCGTCCTGCCGGGGCACGCGGCCGCGCCGCACGGCCCGGGAATACACGCGGTCCCCGGCGTCGCACAGTCGGTCGGCACCGTGGGGATGCTCCTCCGTCCCGTGCCCGGCCATCGCCCCGTTCACCCCCGGTTCAGCGTCTTTTGCAGCGCCACTATGCGCGGACCGGACCGGCTCCGCAACACGGCTCCCCGCGCCACCACCGCCGGAAAACAGCCGTACGACCCGTTATTTCCCCGTCCTGCGGAACCCGTCGGCCCCGGTCGCCGGTGCCCGGTGGGCTACCCGAACGAGGGGCCTTCCCCGGATGGCGTGAAACAGCCGACCGGAAACTAAAACAGAATTCTGTTTGCCTAAAACTATTAGGAAGATGCAGTATGGCTTCAGGCAGACAGGAGGATGGCTATGGCACGCGCAGGGCTCACCGCCGGACGGCTGACGCGGGCGGGGGCCGAACTGGCCGACGAGGTCGGGTTCGGCCAGGTGACCGTCTCCGCGCTGGCGCGGCGGTTCGACGTCAAGGTCGCGAGTCTGTACTCGCACGTCCGCAACTCGGACGACCTGAAGACCCGGATCGCCCTGCTCGCCCTGGAGGAACTCGCCGACCGGGGCGCCGCCGCGCTCGCCGGACGCGCCGGCAAGGACGCGCTGACCGCCCTGGCCGACGTCTACCGCGACTACGCCCGCGAGCACCCCGGCCGCTACGCGGCGGCCCAGTACCGACTCGGTCCGGAGGCGGCGGCCGCGAGCGCCGGCGGCCGGCACAGCGCGATGACCCGTGCCGTCCTGCGCGGCTACGACCTGACCGAGCCGGACCAGACCCACGCCGTCCGGCTGCTGGGCAGCGTCTTCCACGGCTACGTCAGCCTGGAGCTGGCGGGCGGATTCAGCCACAGCGCCCCGGACAGCCAGGAGAGCTGGACCCGGATCCTGGACGCCCTCGACGCCCTGCTACGGAGCTGGCCCACACCATGACCTGGATCACCACACCCCTCACCGCGGACCTCCTGCGCGGCGCCCTCGACGTGGAGCCCACCGAACACGGTCTGCTCCCCCACCGGCTGCCCGCCCGGGCCCGCGCCCAGTGCGCCGACCCCCAGCTGGCCATGGCCGAGTCCCAGCCCTCCGGCGTACGGCTGGTCTTCCGCACCCGGGCCACCGCCGTCGAGCTGGACACCCACCCCACCAAACGGGTCTACGCGGGCGCCCCGCCCCGCCCGGACGGCGTGTACGAACTGCTCGTGGACGGCCGCCCGGCGGGACGGGGCAGTGTGGCCGGCGGCGACACCGTCACCGTCGACATGGCCGCGGGGACCGCCGAACACCGGGCCGGCCCGCCCGGCACCGTCCGCTTCACCGGCCTGCCGGACACCGACAAGAACGTCGAGATATGGCTGCCGCACAACGAGAGGACGGAGCTCGTCGCGCTGCGCACCGACGCCCCCGTCGAGCCCGCCCCCGACCCGGGCCGCCGGGTCTGGCTGCACCACGGCAGCTCCATCAGCCACGGCTCGGACGCGGCCGGCCCCACGTCCACCTGGCCGGCGCTCGCCGCCTTGCTGGGCGGCGTGGAGCTGATCAACCTGGGCCTGGCCGGCAGCGCGCTGCTCGACCCGTTCACCGCGCGCGCCCTGCGGGACACCCCGGCCGACCTGATCAGCGTCAAGACGGGCATCAACCTGGTCAACGCCGACCTGATGCGGCTGCGGGCCTTCACCCCGGCCGTCCACGGCTTCCTCGACACCGTCCGCGAAGGGCACCCCCGCACCCCGCTGCTGGTCGTCTCGCCGCTCCTGTGCCCCCTCCACGAGGACACGCCCGGCCCCAGCGCCCCCGACCTCGGCTCGCTCGGCGCCGGACAGCTGCGGTTCCGGGCCATGGGCGACCCGGCGGAACGCGCGAGCGGCAAGCTCACCCTGAGCGTCATCCGGGACGAGCTGGCCCGGATCGTCGCCCAGCGCGCGGCCGACGACCCGCACCTGTACCACCTGGACGGGCGCGAACTCTACGGCGAGCAGGACCACGCCGAGCTGCCGCTGCCCGACGGCCTCCACCCGGACGCCGCCACCCACCGCCGTATCGGCGAACGCTTCGCGGAGCTGGCGTTCGCCACGGACGGCCCGTTCGCGGACCGGAGCGCCTGAGCGTCAGGGACCGGCCCGCACGGGCTCGCCGGCTGCTTCAGTCGGCTGCTTTCAGTCGGCTACTTCAGCTTGGCCGCCGCGCAGGCGCTCTCGTACGGGCCGGTGCAGATGTCGGACACCTTGTAGATGCCGTCGTCGACGACCGTGCTCTTGATGTTGTTCTTCGTCAGGGCGACCACGGGGACCAGCTGCGCGGGGATGTCCTTGGCGGTGGGGCTGTCCACCCGGTCCGAGGCAAGGGCGTCGAACTGGATGTCCTTGCCCTGGACCTTCGCCACCGCCATCTCGGCGGCGGCCTCGGCCTCCTGCGGGTAGGACTTGTACACGCTCATGTACTGCTCGCCCGTGAGGATCCGCTGCACGGCTTCGAGTTCCGCGTCCTGCCCGGTGATCGGCGGCAGGTCGGTGACGCCCGCGGCCTTCAGCGCCTTGATGATCCCGCCGGCCATGCCGTCGTTGGCGGAGAGGACGGCGGCGATGTTGTCCGCGCCGATCGCCCCGATCGCCTTCTCCATGTTGGCCTCGGCGTTCTCCGGCTTCCACTCCACGGTGTCGTACGACTTGGCGATCGTCACCTTGCCCTCCAGCTCGGAGAGCGCGCCCGCCTTGAACTGCTTGGCGTTCGGGTCGGTGAGCGAGCCGTTCATCATCACGACCTTGTCGGACGTGTCGATGCCCGACCCCAGGGCGTCGACCAGGGAGCGGCCCTGCACCTCGCCGACCAGCTCGTTGTCGAAGGAGACGTACGCGTCGATCGGGCCCTCGGCCAGCCGGTCGTAGGCGATGACCGGGATGCCCGCGTCCTTCGCCTTCTGCACCCCGCCCGCGATGGCGTGCGCGTCGACCGCGTCCAGCAGGATCACGTCGACCTGATCGTCGATCATCTTCTGCAACTGTGCGGCCTGCGTCTTCGCGCTCGCGTCGGCGTTGGCGTACGCGACCGTGCCCTTGTCTCCGGTGAGCGAGGCGACCTTGGCCTTGATGATCGGGTAGTCGAACTTGTCGTAGCGGGTGTTCGCCTTCTCCGGCAGCAACAAGCCCACCGTGACGTCGTTCCCCTTCGTTGGGCTGGCCTCGCTGGCGTCCCCGGTCACTCCCAGCGCGCCGCAGGCGGTCAGGAGAAGCGTGAGAGAACCTGCGGCCACTGCCATGCCGCTACGACGGGTACGGGTGTTCACTGCGCTTGCCTTCCGAACGAGGGTGCGATGCGACCCAGGTGAATGCAGCCAACGCCGCCTCCCCCGGGGCGTCAAGCAGCAACCACTTATTGAGATACCAACGTTAAAGTGTGCGTCTTCCGTGAAGACACGGGCCTTGAGGGGTCACTTACGGGACTGTACGGCCCGCACAACCCCTCCCTGTCTTCTGTGAACGCATGCGGAAGGGGCCCGCAGGTCGAACCTCCGGGCCCCTTCGGACGCGTCTGCGCGTCAGCCGGCCGTCAGTCCGACGCCTGCTGCCGCTTCGGCCGCCACACCACCAGCGCGCTGGTCTGCTGCACCTCCTGATACGGGACCAGGTCCCGCCGGTAGGAGGCGTGCACGGCGGCCTCGCGCTGCTGCATCGCGGCCGCCGCGCCGTCCAGGGCCGATTCCAGATCCGCGACGCGGGACTGGAGGGCGGCGACCTGGTTCTCCAGCTCGATGATCCGCTTGATGCCGGCCAGGTTGATGCCCTCGTCCTGCGACAACTGCTGCACGGTGCGCAGCAGTTCGATGTCGCGGGCCGAGTAGCGGCGGCCCCGGCCCGCGGTGCGGTCGGGAGAGACCAGGCCCAGACGGTCGTACTGCCTGAGCGTCTGCGGGTGCAGGCCGGAGAGCTGGGCAGCCACCGAGATGACGTAGACCGGGGTCTCCTCGGTCAGTTCATACGGGTTGCGTCGACGACCGTCCACCTGACTCATGCTCCCTTCGCGGCCTGGAACAGCTCCGCCCGCGGGTCTTCGCCCGCGGTCGCCTCGCGATACGCCTCGAGTGCGTCACGAGCCTTCCCCGTCACGTCCTTCGGGACACTCACCTCGACGGTGACGAGCAGATCGCCCCGGGTGCCGTCCTGGCGGACCGCGCCCTTGCCACGGGCGCGCATGGTGCGTCCGTTGGGCGTGCCCGGGGGCAGCTTCAGTGTCACCGGCGGGCCGCCCAGGGTGGGCACCCTGACCTCGCCGCCGAGCGCCGCCTCCGCGAACGTGACCGGGACGGTCACCGTGAGGTTGTCGCCCTTGCGGCCGAAGACCGGGTGGGCGTCGACGTGCACGCTGACGTACAGGTCGCCGGCCGGGCCGCCGCGTTCACCGGGCGCCCCCTTGCCGCGCAGCCGGATGCGCTGGCCGTCGGCGACCCCGGCGGGGATCCGGACCTGCATGGTCCGCGACGACTTGGCCCGCCCGCTGCCGTGGCAGACCTCGCAGGCGTCCTCGGCGATCAGGCCGCGGCCCTTGCAGTCCGGGCACGGGTCGGTGAGCGAGAACCCGCCGCCCGAACCCCGGGCCACCTGGCCGGTGCCGACACAGGTCGGGCACACCCGCGGGTTGCCGTTCTTGTCGCCGGTGCCCGAACAGGCCCTGCACGGCTGCTGGCTCGACATCCGCAGCGGGACCGTCGCGCCCTCGATCGCCTCGGTGAAGCTGAGGGTGACCTCGGACTCGATGTCCTGGCCGCGCCGGGGCTGCGTCCGCGTTCCCGTGCCCGCGCCGCCCCGGTTGAACAGGCCCCCGAAGACGTCACCGAGCCCGCCGCCGAAGCCGCCGGCCGTGCCCGCCCCGCCGCCCTGGGCGCCGCCTCCGAAGAGGTCACCCAGGTCGAAGTTGAAGGAGCCGCCGGCACCCGCGCCCGGCCCCGGGCGGAAGCCGCCGTTGCCGAAGAGGGCGCGTGCCTCGTCGTACTCCTTGCGCTTCTTGGGGTCGCCGAGGATGTCGTTGGCCTCGGAGATCTCCTTGAAGCGCTCCTCGGCCTTGGCGTTGCCCTTGTTGGCGTCCGGGTGGAACTCGCGGGCGAGCTTGCGGTACGCCTTCTTGATCTCGGCCTCGGTGGCGTCCTTGGGGACGCCGAGGACCTTGTAGTAGTCCTTCTCGATGAAGTCCTTGGTGCTCATCCTCGACGTCCCTCCTTTCTTCTCGGCCCTCTCGGTTCAAGCTCAGCCCTCGTCCGGGCCACCGCTCTCCTTGTCGTCAGCCGCCTCGGCGGAGTCCGAGGACTCCTCCTTGACCGTCTGTGCCCCCGGCTGGGGTTCGGCCACGGCCACCCGCGCGGGGCGGATGGTGCGCTCGCCGATCCGGTACCCGGGCTGCAGAATCGCCACGCACGTCGTCTCGGTGACGTCCGGCGCGTAACTGTGCATCAGGGCCTCGTGGATCGTCGGGTCGAAGGGCTCGCCCTCCTTGCCGAACTGCTGCAGGCCCATCTTGGCCACGGTGGTCTCCAGCGACTCCGCGACGGACTTGAAGCCGCCGACGAGTTCGCCGTGTTCCCGCGCGCGGCCGATGTCGTCGACCACGGGCAGGAGCTCGGTCAGGAGGTTCGCCACGGCGATCTCCTTGACCGCGACCCGGTCCCGCTCGACCCGGCGGCGGTAGTTCTGGAACTCGGCCTGGAGCCGCTGGAGGTCCGCGGTGCGCTCGTCGAGCGCCGTGCGTACCTGGTCCAGCTGGGCCGTCAGGCCTGCGATCTGCGCTGAAGCGTCCCCGGCCGGGGCCGCCCCCTCGCCCGGGGAACCCGGGGCGGGGGCGGCCTTCGGCTCGGCGTCGTCGGAGGTGGCGCCGGAGGGGACGTCGGGCTTCTCCTCGAAGCCCGGGGTCTCCTCCGTCACGCGGCACCGTCCTTGCGCTCGTCGTCCACGATCTCGGCGTCCACGACGTCGTCGTCCGCCTTCGCGTCACCGGCGGGGGCGCCTTCGGAGGCGCCGCCGGCGGCCTGCGCGGACTGGGCGTCGGCGTACATGGCCTGGCCGAGCTTCTGCGAGACGGCCGCGACCTTCTCGGTGGCGGTACGGATCTCGGCGGTGTCCTCACCCTTGAGCGCGGCCTTCAGCTCCTCGACCGCGGACTCGACCTCGGTCCTGATCTCGCCGGGAACCTTGTCCTCGTTGTCCTTGAGGAACTTCTCCGTCTGGTAGACGAGCTGCTCGCCCTGGTTGCGGGTCTCGGCGGCCTCGCGGCGCTTGTGGTCCTCCTCCGCGTACTGCTCGGCCTCCTGGCGCATCCGGTCGACCTCGTCCTTCGGCAGCGAGGAGCCGCCGGTGACGGTCATCTTCTGCTCCTTGCCCGTGCCGAGGTCCTTCGCGGTCACGTGCATGATGCCGTTGGCGTCGATGTCGAAGGCGACCTCGATCTGCGGGACACCGCGCGGGGCCGGCGGCAGACCGGTCAGCTCGAACATCCCGAGCTTCTTGTTGTACGCCGCGATCTCGCGCTCGCCCTGGTAGACCTGGATCTGCACCGACGGCTGGTTGTCCTCGGCCGTCGTGAAGATCTCCGAACGCTTCGTCGGGATCGTCGTGTTGCGCTCGATCAGCTTGGTCATGATGCCGCCCTTGGTCTCGATGCCGAGGGACAGCGGGGTCACGTCGAGGAGCAGGACGTCCTTGACCTCGCCCTTGAGGACACCGGCCTGGAGCACGGCGCCGATGGCGACGACCTCGTCCGGGTTGACGCCCTTGTTGGCGTCCTGGCCGCCGGTCAGCTCCTTGACGAGCTCGGCGACGGCGGGCATCCGGGTGGAGCCACCGACGAGGACGACGTGGTCGATCTCGTTGATGGAGATGCCGGCGTCCTTGATGACGTTGTGGAACGGCGTCTTGCAGCGCTCCAGCAGGTCGGCCGTCAGCTGCTGGAACTGAGCCCGGGTGAGCTTCTCGTCCAGGTGCAGCGGGCCCTCGGCGGACGCGGTGATGTAGGGCAGGTTGATCGAGGTCTCGGTGGACGAGGACAGCTCGATCTTGGCCTTCTCGGCGGCCTCGCGCAGGCGCTGGAGAGCCATCTTGTCCTTGGCCAGGTCCACGCCGTGACCGGACTTGAACTGCTGCACCAGGTAGTCGACGACCCGCTGGTCCCAGTCGTCACCACCGAGGTGGTTGTCACCGTTGGTGGCCTTCACCTCGACGACGCCGTCGCCGATCTCCAGCAGGGACACGTCGAAGGTGCCGCCACCGAGGTCGAAGACGAGGATCGTCTGGTCGTCCTTGTCGAGGCCGTAGGCGAGCGCCGCCGCGGTCGGCTCGTTGACGATACGAAGGACGTTGAGGCCGGCGATCTCACCGGCTTCCTTCGTCGCCTGACGCTCGGAGTCGTTGAAGTACGCCGGGACGGTGATGACCGCGTCCGTGACCTTCTCGCCCAGGTACGACTCGGCGTCCCGCTTCAGCTTCTGCAGGATGAACGCCGAGATCTGCTGCGGGTTGAAGGGCTTCCCGTCGAGCTCGATCTTCCAGTCGGTGCCCATGTGACGCTTCACGGAACGAATCGTCCGGTCCACGTTGGTGACGGCCTGACGCTTGGCCACCTCACCGACGAGCACCTCACCGTTCTTGGCGAAGGCGACGACGGAAGGCGTGGTCCTGGCGCCCTCGGCGTTGGTGATGACGGTGGGCTCGCCGCCCTCCAGAACGCTGACGACGGAGTTAGTCGTGCCCAGGTCGATGCCGACCGCACGTGCCATTGTGATTCCTCCAGCTGACTTGAGTGGAACGGACTCAAGTGTGCATGACGGCCACCGCCCGGTCAACAGACCTGAGTCACGGCGGCTCAACTCTTATCCGTTCCTTACACGCAACCGGGCTCTGACCTGCGGGTTCACGGATCGACGGGGACTGTGAGACCGGACACGAAGGAGTGCCAGGACGACGACCGCGACGCTCCCGGCCACCCAGAACACCCCGGAGCCGGCGATCAGCCCCCGATGCACGAGGACCGCGACGAGTACCCCGGACGACGCCTCCACACCAAGGATCACCGTCGCCCCCTGAGCGGTGAACCCGAGCCGCCGCAGCCGGTGCGCGAGATGATCCGGGCCGCCGCGCAGCAGGGGCCGCCCGGTCAGCCGCCGGGCGAGCAGCACGAGCACCACATCGGCGCAGGCGAGCGCCGTCAGCGCGAACAGCACGCCCGCGCCGGCCGCCGGTTCGTGGCCGGTGCGGGTGACCACGGCCGCCGAGGCGAGCACGAACCCCGTGAACAGGGACCCGCACGAACCGAGGCCCACGCGCGCGGGAGGCCAGTTGTGCATCAGGAACCCGCTCAGCGCGGCGGCCACCACGCTCAGCAGCGCGGCCAGCGCGTCCATCACCTCGGCCGCCGCCAGGGCGCCCACCCCGAAGGCGGTCACCACGCCGACGGTCCCGGCCAGCGCGTCGGCGTGGTCGAGGGCCCGGAAGCCGACGGCGACGAAGACGATCCACCCGGCGGCCAACAGCCCTCCCGCGAGGCCGAGTTCGGCGTACGGCACCACCCAGGCCGCCGCCACGGCCGTACCGCCCACGAGGAACCGGACCCTGACCCGCCGCACGTCGGCGACCAGCCCGAGCACGGCGACGGCGGCCCCGCCGGCCAGCAGGGCACCGACCCCGCCGCCGAGCGGCGTGAGCCCGCTACGGTCGCCGGCCGCGGCGACCAGGCAGGTGGCGAGCACGACGGCCGGGCCGCCGGCCTTCGGAGATCGT
>NZ_JBSFTY010000083.1:0-36757 GCF_053591515.1 Streptomyces sp. NPDC003011 | reverse complement strand
GGTGTGCTGTTCCGATCGGGCCCGGCCCGGGCGGGACCGGCGGCCGGGCCGCGCGGGCGGCCTCGGCGCGTTCGGCCGCCGTCAGCCTCTCGGGCCGGCCGGGGCGTTCTCCCGGCGGGCAGACCTCTATCTCGCTGCCGTCGACGGGATTGACGGTGAGCAGGTAGTCGCCCGTGACGAGCTGCACGGTGCGGGCCGGTGCGGGCGCGTGCGGTGCGAAGTCGGATGTCAGGGAGTCCCTGGACGGGCGCGGGCGCGGCGTGGAGCCTGCCCCGGTCTCGAATCTGCTCGACCGGGAGGTGTCCCCATCGTCGTGGCCGTACTCCTCGGGTCCCCGGTTGTTCGGGTCCATAGGTCAAGCCCCCCAAAAGCGTCGTGTGCCAGCTCCGGCCCCTTCCGGCCTGTTGCACACCGCGCTGTCGCTTCTGGTCCGGGCCCGCTCAAGGGTTGTCACGCAGCGGGCGACCGAACCCTAAACCTTCGCACAGTATCTACGACAGCCCGGGGTCCCGCGCCGTCCGAGACGTCACAGTCTCGTGAGGATTGCGAACGTCGTACGATTCGCGGGGTACCACGCGGGTCTCCCCCGCCCACCGGACCACACCTGTGCCGGAGGTCACACCCGGGGCAGCGACTCCACGCCGATGCCGCCCTCGATCGCGAGGATGCGGTGCAGTCGCGTGGCGACGAGCAGACGCTGCATCTGCGGCGGTACGTCGCGCAGCACCAGCCGTCGGCCGCAGCGGCCGGCCCGCCGGTGCGCCCCCATGATCACCCCGAGTCCGGTGGCGTCCCAGGAGTCCAGCTCGGACAGATCCAGTACCAGATCGCCGACTCCGTCGTCGACGGCCGAGTGCAGGACCGTACGGGCGTCCGCCGCGCTGCGGACGTCGAGGCGGCCCCCGACGACCAGCTCGGCGTGGTCGCCCCTGATGTACATATGCGCTCCCCTGTGCGTGCCTGCCGTGCTCCGCGAATGTGTTGCCTTGCCGTGTGCCAGGTGATGCAACCTCTGACGGACTTCGACGTTCAGAGGTTGCCGTCCGTAAGCGAACCGATACCGAATTCACCCAAGGGTGTGATGCACCAGGGGGCGTGTGCGGTTTCCAGGTTCTCAGTGCTTGTAGAAGCCCTGCCCGCTCTTGCGTCCGATGTCACCGGCGTCCACCATCCGGCGCATCAGCTCCGGCGGGGCGAACTTCTCGTCCTGGGACTCGGTGTAGATGTTGCCGGTGGCGTGCAGGAGGATGTCGACGCCGGTCAGGTCCGCCGTGGCGAGCGGGCCCATGGCGTGGCCGAAGCCCAGTTTGCAGGCGAGGTCGATGTCCTCGGCGGTGGCCACGCCCGACTCGTACAGCTTGGCCGCCTCGACGACGAGCGCCGAGATGAGACGGGTCGTCACGAAGCCGGCCACGTCCCGGTTGACGACGATGCAGGTCTTGCCGACGGACTCGGCGAACTCCCGGGCGGTGGCGAGGGTTTCGTCACTCGTCTTGTAGCCGCGCACCAGCTCGCACAGCTGCATCATCGGGACCGGCGAGAAGAAGTGCGTGCCGACCACGCGCTCCGGGCGCTCCGTCACGGCCGCGATCTTGGTGATCGGGATGGCGGAGGTGTTGGAGGCGAGCACGGCGTCGTCACGGACGATCCTGTCGAGGGCGCGGAAGATCTCGTGCTTGACGTCGAGCTTCTCGAAGACGGCCTCGACGACGATGTCCGCGTCGGCGACGGCGTCCAGATCGGTGGTCGCGGTGATCCGGGCGAGGGCGGCGTCGGCGTCGTGCGCTTCCAGCTTGCCCTTGCCGACGAACTTGTCGTACGAGGCCTTGATGCCGTCGGTGCCCCGCTTGAGCGCCTCGTCGGTGACGTCGCGCAGGACGACGTCCCAGCCCGCCTGCGCGGAGACCTGGGCGATACCGGAACCCATCAGGCCGGCGCCGATGACGGCAAGCTTCCGTGCCACTGTGCGACTCCCCTTTGACTGCACACAAGCGCTCACACGCTGTTCAGAATTGCCTCTTCGGCGGACCCTAGCGCCCGTGAGGGGCGGTGTGACCGGTAAGTAACGCGCGTCACGTCTCATCTGACGGACATCACACCGACGCGGGTCATACGACGCCCCGTACGGCGTAGTTGAGCACCTTCTCGCTCAACAGCTCCTCGATGTCGTCGAGAAGCAGGAGCACCTCTCGTGATACTTCGTCCGGATTGCGCCCGGTCATCATCTCGCGTCCGATGACGGACATCACGGTCTGGTGCACCCAGGCGACCTGACCGGCGATCAGGCCCGGCATCGGGTCGTCCGCCGGGGCGCCGGTCTCCTCGCGCAGGGCCTCCTCCAGATTCTCCAGGACCTCCTGGCCGATCGCCCACAGCCGGGAGCGCAGCGCGGGGGCGTCGTGGATGACCCGCATGAAGCGGGAGTAGCCGGAGAACAGCCCGAGGCGGGGCGAGACGGCCTCGACCTCGTCGCGCAGTTCGCGCAGGACCGCGGCCGCCGCGGACTCGCCGGTGCCGCGGGCGCGCACCCAGCGGGCGAGCCGGTCGACGACGCCCGCGGACCGGTCGAGGAAGAGGTCCTCCTTGGCCGGGAAGTAGTTGTAGACGGTGTTCACGGAGACGTCGGCCGCCTCGGCGATCTCGGCGACGGTCACCGCGTCGAACCCGCGCTCGACGAACAGTCCGGTGGCGACGTCCGAGATGTACTGCCTGGTCTGCCGCTTCTTCCGTTCCCTGAGTCCCTCAGCCATGCCCCGATCCTAGCTTCGCTGGGCTCCCTTGGAATTTGGGGTCGTTGCAAAATTTCAGGGACTCTGTTTTTCTGGGGCCATGGCAATCATCAGTACGGCCGGCCTGGCCCGTGCCTTCCGGACGAAGAACGGTCCGGTCGAGGCCGTGCGCGGCGTCGACCTCACCGTCCGCGAAGGGGAGATCCTCGGCTTCCTGGGCCCGAACGGGGCCGGGAAGACCACCACCCTGCGGATGCTCACGACCCTGCTGGCGCCCACCGGCGGCGCGGCCACCGTCGCCGGACACGACCTGGCGGCCGACCCGGCCGGGGTGCGGCGGGCGTGCGGCTACGTCGCGCAGTCCGGCGGGGTCGACCCGCAGATCACCGTGCGGGAGGAACTGGTCACCCAGGGCCGCCTGTACCGCCTGACGAGAGCCCAGGCGGCCCGCCGCGCCGAGGAGTTGGCCCGCGACCTGGACCTCACCGGGCTGCTCGACCGCCGGGCGGGCACGCTCTCCGGCGGCCAGCGGCGGCGCCTGGACATCGCGATGGCCCTGACCCACCGCCCGAAGGTCCTGTTCCTGGACGAGCCGACGACCGGCCTGGACCCCGGCAGCCGCGCCGGCCTGTGGGACCTGGTCCGCCGGCTGCGCGACGAGCACGGCACGACCGTCTTCCTGACCACCCACTACCTCGACGAGGCCGACGCCCTCTCCGACCGCCTGGTCGTCGTCGACCAGGGCGTGGTCGTGGCCGAAGGCACCCCGAGCGCGCTGAAGCTGACGTACGGCGGCTCGATCGACGCGAGTCTGCAGGACACGTTCCTCGCCATCACCGGCCGCGGCCCGGAGCCGGCCGACGCCACCCCCGTAGCCGTATAGGAGTCCGAGACGATGCTGCTCCACGACACGGCCCTCATCTACGGCCGCTACCTCCGCCAGTCCCTGCGCTCCCGCTTCGCGCTGCTCTTCGGCATGCTGATGCCGCTGCTGTATCTGCTCTTCTTCGGCCCGCTGCTGACGAATCTGCCGCTCGGCGGGCGGGGCAGTTCGTGGCAGCTGCTGGTTCCCGGACTGCTGCTCCAACTCGCGCTCTTCGGAGCGTCGTTCGCGGGTTTCTCGGTCATCGTCGAGAACGGCCAGGGCGTGATCGAGCGCATGCGGGTCACCCCCGTCAGCCGCCTGGCGCTCCTGCTCGGCCGCGTGCTGCGCGATGCCACGGTGTTCGTCTTCCAGGCCGTGCTGCTGGTGCTGGCCTCGGTGGCGATGGGCCTGCGCGCACCCCTGGCGGGCATCCTGATCGGCTTCGCGTTCGTCGCGCTGCTCAGCGTGTCGCTGGGCGCGCTGTCGTACGCGCTGGCGATGAAGGTCCGCACCCCGGGAGAGTTCGGCCCCACGGTCAACGCCCTCAGCATGCCGTCCATGCTGCTGTCCGGCCTGATGCTCCCGATGACCCTCGCCCCCGGCTGGCTGGACGTCCTCTCCCACTTCATGCCGTTGCGCTATCTGGTGGACGCGATGCGGGACGCGTACGTCGGCTCGTACACCTCGGCGGCCATGCTGTACGGCGTCCTGGTGGCCGTCGGCCTGACCGCGCTGTCCGTGACGGTGGGCACACGGGTCTTCCGGACGGCCGGCGCGTAACTACGCTGGCCTCATGGTCAATCTGACGCGCATCTACACCAGGACCGGCGACCAGGGCACCACCGCCCTCGGCGACATGAGCAGGGTCGCCAAGACCGACCTCAGGATCGCCGCGTACGCCGACGCCAACGAGGCGAACGCGGTGATCGGCACGGCGGTCGCGCTGGGCGGCCTGGACGAGGAGATCGTCACCGTCCTCGCCCGCGTCCAGAACGACCTCTTCGACGTGGGCGCGGACCTGTCCACGCCGGTGGTGGAGAAGCCGGAGTTCCCGCCCCTGCGGGTCGAGCAGTTCTACGTCGACAAGCTGGAGGCGGACTGCGACCGCTTCAACGAGCGGCTGGACAAGCTCCGCTCCTTCATCCTGCCCGGCGGCACCCCGGGCGCGGCCCTGCTGCACCAGGCGTGCACGGTCGTCCGCCGGGCCGAGCGCTCGACGTGGGCCGCGCTGGAGGTGCACGGCGAGACGATGAACCCGCTCACCGCGACCTACCTCAACCGGCTGTCGGACCTGCTGTTCATCCTGGCGCGGACGGCGAACAAGGACGTCGGCGACGTGCTGTGGGTGCCGGGCGGGGAGCGCTGAGGCTCAGCTCGGCCCGGAGCCGGACGAGGCGCGGACCGCCCGGTACAGGCCCGTCGCGACGAGCGCGCCCCCGACCCACATCATCACCACACCGACCTTCGTCAGGGTGACGACCGGGACCTCCACCTCCCCGCCGGCCAGCCGCAGCACCAGGCCGGCCACGAAGGTGCCGGCCCCCTCCAGCAGGTTCCTCGACGGCCTGTTCATCGCCCGACGCGCTCCTTCGGGACGTTCACCCGGCGCTTTGGCCCGGCGTCGGCCGGGGCCTTCTTCGGCCAGATCGTGCAGGACAGCGCGATCAGGCCGTGGATGCCCACGGCCCGCCAGGCGGCGTAGCGCCAGCTCTCCAGGGAGCCGGTGCGGGAGGGGTCGCCGACGTACCAGATGGCGATCTGGAGGAGAGCGGTCGCCACGGCCGCGGCCAGCACCGAGCCCAGCCACACCGTGCCCTCGTGCCGGGCCCGGGCCATCCCGTGGCGCGGCGCCCCGGCCGGCTTCGGCGCACCCGCCAGCCGGTGGGCGGCGTGGCCGTCGAGCCACTTCACGGTGCGATGGCCGTGGCCGGCCGTGTAGCCGATGTACAGCGCGGCCAGCCCGTGCTTCCAGCTCGGGTCGGCCCCGTTCTTCAGGTCCAGGGCCGTGACGACCAGCAGCACGATCTCCAGGAGGGGCTCGCACAGCAGCAGGGCCATGCCGGTGCGCGGCATGCGCAGCAGGTACCGGAAGGCCAGCCCCGCGGCCAGCAGCACCCAGAACCCGATCTCACAGACGATGATCAACGTGACGATCACGACGCGCTCCTCTCGGTCACCCTTCCAGGCTCCCGTGAGGACCGGCCCGCTTCGTCGTCGGCGATGACGAAGCGGCGGTACATCGAAGGATGCAGCGCCAGACCGTCCCCGGGCATCAGGCGTCCGGGGCGCGGTCCGTGTTGGATGGGGACATGGCTCCCGGACTGCCCCGCCCGCACCGGTTCGACGTGTGTGTCGCGGCAGCCGGGCTGCTCGGCGGGCTGCTCCTGTGGGGCATCGGCCTGGGCACCCGGCCGGCCGACGAACCGATCGTGCTCCTCGACGGCCGCTGGCCGCTCCTGGTGCCGCTCGCCGTGACGGCCGGCTGCGAGCTGCTGCGCCGGACCGCCCCGCGTACGGCCCTGCTCGTCGGTACGGCCGCGCTGGTCCTGGACACGGTCACCCGGGGCAGCCTGTTCACGATCCTGATGTACACCGACCTGATGTACGCGGCCGTCCTGTACGGCCCGCCCTCCTCGGCCCGCCGCATCCCCTGGATCACCGGGCTGCTGACGGCGGCCGGCGCGCTGGTGCCGTTCGCGGTGTGGCGGGTGCCCGAGGCCCTGCTGATCGGGGTGGCCGTCGGTGTCGTGTCGTTCGCGCCCGCGGCCACCGGTCTGATCGTGCGCAACCACCGGGACGCAGCCGACGCCGCCCGGCTGCGCGCCGAACAGACCGCGCTGCTGGCCGAGATGGACCGCGCTCAGGCGGTGACCGCCGAACGCGCTCGCATGGCCCGGGAGTTGCACGACATGGTCGCCAACCACCTCTCCGCCATCGCCATCCACTCCACGGCCGCGCTCTCCCTGGACGACCCGTCCGTCTCCCGGGAGGCGCTCGGGGTGATCCGCGAGAACAGCGTGGCGGGCCTGGCCGAGATGCGACGCCTGATCGGGATCCTGCGCGACGGCGACGACGAACCTGTCGCGACCCCGACCCTGCGAGGGCTCCCCGCCCTGGTCGACGGCGCCCGCGCCAACGGCCTGGACGTCGTCCTCGACATCGCCCTCGACCTCGCCCTGGACGCCGTGCCCGACGCCGACGGGGTGCCCGCCCCGGTCGAACTCGCCGCGTACCGGATCGTGCAGGAGTCCCTCACCAACGCCCTCAAGCACGCCTGCCCCGGCCGCGTCACCGTGGCCCTGGCCCACCGGCAGGACACGCTGACCGTCACCGTGACCAGCCCCTACGGCGACCGGGACGGGCCGCGCGCGCCCGGCTCCGGCGCCGGGCTGGTCGGCATGCGGGAGCGCACGGCCCTGCTGGGCGGCAGTTTCGAGGCCGGCCCCGTCCGGGACCCCGCCTCGGCTCACGGCACGATCTGGACCGTCCGCGCCACCCTGCCCCTGACCGACAGCGCCCAAGGAGAGTCCGCATGATCCGCGTCCTCGTCGCCGAGGACCAGTCCGCCGTACGCGCCGGACTCGTCCTGATTCTGCGCAGCGCCCCCGGCATCGAGGTGGTCGGTGAGGCGGTGGACGGTGAGCAGGCGGTGGCGCTGGCCCGCGAGCTGCGGCCCGACCTGGTGCTCATGGACATACAGATGCCGCGCGTGGACGGGGTGTCGGCGACCCGGCGGGTGGTCGCCGAGGGCCTGGCGGACGTGCTCGTCCTGACCACCTTCGACCTCGACGAGTACGTCTTCGGGGCGCTGCGGGCCGGGGCCGCCGGGTTCCTGCTGAAGAACACGGAGGCGAAGGACCTGGTGGAGGCGGTCCGCACGGTGGGCCGCGGGGAGGGGCTGATCGCCCCGGCGGTCACCCGGCGGCTGATCGCGGAGTTCGCCGCCAAGCCGGTACGGCAGCCGACCGCCGACCCCGCGGTGCTCGACACGCTCACCCGGCGCGAGCGCGAGGTGCTGGCCTGCCTCGGCGGGGGGCTGTCCAACGCCGAGATCGCGGCCCGGCTCGACATGGCCGAGGCGACCGTGAAGACGCACGTCAGCCGCCTGCTGGGGAAGCTGGAGCTGCGCAGCCGGGTGCAAGCCGCGGTGCTCGCGCAAGAGTTGGGTATTCAAGCGATGTGATCGCAGTGGTCCAGACCTATTGACCTGTGGTCCAGACCTTTCTATTCTCGCGGCACCGTGGGCGTGAAGGCTCAGTCGCGCCCCCAACCCCCCGCCAAAGGCGCGCGACGGTGTCGAGAGTGCGAGCGCGCGGAGGCCCGAAGGGCTGAGCACGGTCGTGCTCTCGACACCGGCTGCAGCGCGCCGGAGGCGCAAAATGAAAAGAGGAGGCGCAGCATGCGCTTCAGACACAGAGCCGCGGCCTTGTTCGCGACGCTGATGCTCCCCATCGCCGGCCTGGTCGGCCTCGCGAGCCCCGCCCAGGCCGCGACGTCCGCCACCGCCACCTACACCAAGGCCTCCGACTGGGGCACCGGATTCGAAGGCAAGTGGACGGTGAAGAACACCGGCACCACGGCCCTCAGCTCCTGGACCGTCGAGTGGGACTTCCCCTCCGGCACGTCCGTCGCCTCCGCCTGGGACGCCGACGTCACCTCCTCCGGCACCCACTGGACCGCCAAGAACAAGTCCTGGAACGGCTCCCTCGCCCCCGGCGCCTCCGTCTCCTTCGGCTTCAACGGCACCGGCACCGGCTCCCCCGCCAACTGCAAGCTCAACGGCGGCAGTTGTGACGGCGGCCCCACGGTCCCCGGTGACGCGGCCCCCTCCGCGCCCGGCAGGCCCACCGCCTCCGCCGTCACCGACACCTCGGTGAAGCTGACCTGGAGCGCGGCCACCGACGACAAGGGCGTCAAGAACTACGACGTCCTGCGCGACGGTGCGAAGATCGCCACCGTGACGACGACCTCGTACACCGACAGCGGTCTCACCGCCGGCACCGACTACTCCTACACCGTCCAGGCCCGTGACACCGCCGACCAGACCGGCCCGGTCAGCGCGGCGGTCGCGGTCCGCACCACCGGCGGCACCACGGAACCCCCGCCGACCGGCGGCAAGGTCAAGCTCGGCTACTTCACCGAGTGGGGCGTCTACGGCCGCAACTACCACGTCAAGAACCTGGTGACGTCCGGCTCGGCCGCCAAGATCACCCACATCAACTACGCGTTCGGCAACGTGAAGAACGGCCAGTGCACGGTCGACGACACCTTCGCCGCCTACGAGAAGGCCTACACCGCCGACCAGTCCGTCAGCGGCACCGCCGACACCTGGGACCAGCCGCTGCGCGGCAACTTCAACCAGCTGCGCCAGCTCAAGGCCAAGTACCCGCACATCAAGGTGCTGTACTCGTTCGGCGGCTGGACCTACTCCGGCGGCTTCGCGCAGGCCGCGGCCAACCCGGCGGCGTTCGCCAAGTCCTGCAAGGCGGTCGTCGAGGACCCGCGCTGGGCCGACGTCTTCGACGGCATCGACATCGACTGGGAGTACCCGAACGCCTGCGGCCTGACCTGCGACACGTCCGGCCCGGCCGCGTTCAGGACCCTGTCCCAGGCGCTGCGTTCGGAGTTCGGCTCGAACTACCTGGTCACCGCCGCCATCACGGCCGACGGCTCCGCCGGCGGCAAGCTCGACGCGGCCGACTACGGCGGCGCCTCGCAGTACCTCGACTGGTACAACGTGATGACGTACGACTACTTCGGCGCCTTCGACAAGGACGGCCCGACCGCCCCGCACTCGCCGCTCACCTCGTACCCCGGCATCCCGGCCGCCGGCTTCAACTCCGCCGACGCCATCGCGAAGCTGAAGGCGAAGGGCGTCCCGTCCGCCAAGCTGCTGCTCGGCATCGGCTTCTACGGCCGCGGCTGGACCGGCGTCACCCAGTCCGCCCCCGGCGGCGCGGCGACCGGCCCGGCACCCGGCACGTACGAGGCGGGCATCGAGGATTACAAGGTGCTCAAGACGTCCTGCCCGGTCACCGGCACCATCGCGGGCACGGCGTACGCGCACTGCGGCAGCAACTGGTGGTCCTACGACACCCCGTCGACCATCGCCGGGAAGATGACCTGGGCCAAGAACCAGGGCCTGGGTGGCGCGTTCTTCTGGGAGTTCAGCGGCGACACCGGCAACGGGGAGCTGGTGAACGCCATCGACAGCGGCCTGAAGTAACCGCCGCAGCACAGGGGCTCCCCCGGACCTGGTCCGGGGGAGCCCCACCCACGTGAGCGAACGCGGCTACGCCACGTTCACCCGCTGTCCGGGTGGGGCCGCCTCCAGCCACGCGAGGAAACCGGTCAGCGCGTCCTCGCTCATCGCGAGCTCCAGACGCGTGCCCCGGTGCAGACAGGTGAGGACGATGTGGTCGGAGATCAGCGCCAGCTCCTCCTCGTCCTCGGGAACCCGGCGGCCGGCCACCTCGATCGCGGAGCGTTCCAGGACGCGGCGCGGACGGGGTGAGTACGAGAAGATCCGGTACCACTCGATGCGGTCGCCGTTGTAGCGGGCGACGCCGTAGCTCCAGCCCTTGCCGCTGGTGTCGGGTTTCTCCGGCACGTCCCAGCGCAGGCTGCAGTCGAAGGTCCCGCCGGAACGCTGGATGAGCCTGCGGCGCAGGCCGAAGACGAACAGTCCTACGACCACCAGGGCCACGACCAATCCGCACACAGTCAGAGCGAGGACCATCGACACCGACCTCCTCGTCTCCTCGGTTACGGATTTCTCGGTAACGGAATGGAAAAAACACCCACATCTGCCTCAGCCGCGACTGGTACCGGATCGCTCCGGTTCCAGCCGCGGCTGAGTGACGTCATCGCACAACGCGCTGGTTCAGCGCGCTGCCGCCGCCCGCAGTCGTACGTCCGCACGACGCTCGGCGTGGGCGTCGCCCTCCGCCTTCGCGCGCTCGAGCTCACGCTCCGCGCGCTGGACGTCGATCTCGTCCGACAGCTCGGCGATCTCCGCCAGCAGCGACAGCTTGTCGTCGGCGAACGAGATGAAACCGCCGTGCACCGCGGCGACGACCGTTCCACCGCCACTCGTACGGATGGTCACCGGGCCCGACTCCAGCACACCGAGCAGCGGCTGGTGACCGGGCATGACGCCGATGTCGCCGGACGTGGTGCGCGCGACGACCAGGGTGGCCTCGCCGGACCAGACCTCTCGGTCGGCCGCGACCAGCGCGACGTGCAGCTCAGCAGCCAAGGTGGCTCCTCGGGTCACCACCCGGCGGGTCTGCCGGGTGTTGGTTACAAGTCTAGTAGGCGTGGATGAGGGGGCGGGACGCACCCGCCCCCTCAGACGAACTCAGCGCTCCGCGGTCAGGAGACGCCCAGCTCCTTCGCGTTCTTCTTGAGGTCCTCAAGACCACCGCACATGAAGAACGCCTGCTCCGGGAAGTGGTCGTACTCGCCGTCGCAGATCGCGTTGAAGGCCCTGATCGACTCCTCCAGCGGAACGTCCGACCCGTCGACGCCGGTGAACTGCTTGGCGGCGTGGGTGTTCTGGGACAGGAAGCGCTCCACGCGACGGGCACGGTGGACGACGAGCTTGTCCTCCTCGCCGAGCTCGTCGATACCGAGGATCGCGATGATGTCCTGGAGGTCCTTGTACTTCTGCAGGATCGTCTTGACGCGCATGGCGCAGTCGTAGTGGTCCTGCGCGATGTACCGCGGGTCCAGGATGCGGGACGTGGAGTCCAGCGGGTCCACGGCCGGGTAGATGCCCTTCTCGGAGATCGGACGGGAGAGAACCGTCGTCGCGTCGAGGTGGGCGAAGGTGGTGGCCGGGGCCGGGTCGGTCAGGTCGTCCGCGGGGACGTAGATCGCCTGCATCGAGGTGATCGAGTGACCGCGGGTCGAGGTGATGCGCTCCTGGAGGAGACCCATCTCGTCGGCCAGGTTCGGCTGGTAGCCCACCGCGGAGGGCATACGGCCGAGCAGGGTCGAGACCTCGGAGCCGGCCTGCGTGAAGCGGAAGATGTTGTCGATGAAGAACAGCACGTCCTGCTTCTGCACATCGCGGAAGTACTCCGCCATGGTCAGACCGGCCAGGGCCACGCGCAGACGGGTGCCCGGGGGCTCGTCCATCTGGCCGAAGACAAGGGCGGTCTTGTCCAGAACGCCGGACTCTTCCATCTCCGCGATGAGGTCGTTGCCCTCACGGGTGCGCTCGCCGACGCCCGCGAAGACGGAGACGCCCTCGTGGAGGTTGGCGACACGCATGATCATTTCCTGGATCAGCACGGTCTTGCCGACACCGGCACCACCGAACAGACCGATCTTGCCGCCCTTGACGTACGGGGTGAGAAGGTCGACGACCTTCAGGCCGGTCTCGAACATCTCGGTCTTGGACTCGAGCTGGTCGAACGCCGGGGCCTTGCGGTGGATGGTCCAGCGCTCGCCCTCGTAGGTCTCGTCGGTGTTCAGGACCTCACCGAGGGTGTTGAACACCTTGCCCTTGGTGAAGTCGCCGACCGGCACACTGATGCCCGAGCCGGTGTTCGTCACCGCGGCCTGGCGGACCAGACCGTCGGTGGGCTGCATCGAGATGGTGCGGACCAGGCCGTCACCCAGGTGCTGGGCGACCTCCAGGGTCAGCGTCTTCTTCTTGCCGGCGTCGGCCGGGTCGGCCACCTCGACATGAAGGGCGTTGTAGATCTCCGGCATGGCGTCGACGGGGAATTCCACGTCGACGACCGGGCCGATGACCCGGGCGACGCGGCCCGTGGCAACGGCCGTCTCAACTGTCGTCGTCATTACCTGTCACTCCCCGCGGTCGCGTCGGCCAGGGCTGCGGAGCCACCGACGATCTCGCTGATTTCCTGGGTGATTTCGGCCTGTCGGGCCGCGTTGGCAAGTCGGGAGAGCGAAGTGATCAGATCTCCCGCGTTGTCGGTCGCCGACTTCATCGCGCGGCGGGTGGCCGCGTGCTTGGAGGCGGCCGACTGGAGCAGCGCGTTGTAGATACGGCTCTCGACGTACCGCGGCAGGAGGGCGTCGAGGACGTCCTCCGCCGAGGGCTCGAAGTCGTACAGCGGAAGGATCTCGCCCTTGGCGGGCGTATCCGTCTCCGCCACCTCGTCGAGACGGAGCGGCAGCAGGCGGCTGTCGACCGCCGTCTGCGTCATCATCGAGACGAACTCGGTGTAGACGATGTGGAGTTCGTCCACGCCGCCGTCCGCCGTGTCCTTCTCGATGGCCTCGATCAGCGGGACGGCGACCTTCTTCGCGTCCGCGTACGAGGGCTCGTCGGTGAAGCCCGACCACGACTCCGCGACCTTGCGCTCACGGAAGTTGTAGTGGGTCAGACCGCGGCGGCCGACGATGTACGTGTCGACCTCCTTGCCCTCGGCCTCAAGACGGACGGTCAGCTGCTCCGCCGCCTTGATCGCGTTGGAGTTGAAGGCGCCGGCCAGTCCGCGGTCACTCGTGAGGAGCAGCACCGCGGAACGGGTCGCCGTCTCCGCCTCCGTGGTCAGCGGGTGCTTGGTGTTCGATCCGGTTCCGACCGCCGTGACCGCGCGGGTGAGCTCGGTCGCGTACGGCGTGGAGGCCGCCACCTTGCGCTGCGCCTTGACGACGCGCGAGGCGGCGATCATCTCCATCGCCTTGGTGATCTTCTTGGTCGCGGTGACGGATTTGATGCGACGCTTGTAGACCCGGAGCTGGGCTCCCATGAGTCAGGTCCCTTCCGTCGTCACTTGCCCGCAGCGGCAGGGGTGTCCTCGCCGAGCAGCTTGCCGTCCGACGTCTCGAACTGCTTCTTGAACTCCGCGACGGCGTCACTCATGGCCGTGATCGTGTCGTCCGACATCTTGCCGCCCTCCTTGATGGAGGTCATGAGGCCCTGCTCCTTGCGGTGCAGGTACTCCAGGAGCTCCTTCTCGAAGCGGCGGATGTCGTTGACCGGGACCTCGTCCATACGGCCGGTGGTGCCGGCCCAGATGGAGACGACCTGGTCCTCGGTGGCCATCGGCTGGTACTGCGGCTGCTTCAGCAGCTCGACCATCCGCTGACCGCGCTCCAGCTGCGCCTTCGACGCGGCGTCCAGGTCGGAACCGAAGGCGGCGAACGCCTCCAGCTCACGGAACTGGGCGAGGTCCACGCGGAGCCGGCCGGACACCTGGCGGATCGCCTTGTGCTGCGCGGAACCACCGACGCGGGAGACCGAGATACCGACGTTCAGAGCCGGACGCTGACCGGCGTTGAACAGGTCGGACTCCAGGAAGCACTGGCCGTCGGTGATGGAGATGACGTTGGTCGGGATGAACGCCGAGACGTCGTTGGCCTTGGTCTCGACGATCGGCAGACCGGTCATCGAACCGGCGCCCATCTCGTCCGAGAGCTTGGCGCAGCGCTCCAGCAGACGGGAGTGCAGGTAGAAGACGTCACCCGGGTAGGCCTCACGGCCCGGCGGACGGCGCAGCAGCAGCGACACGGCGCGGTAGGCGTCGGCCTGCTTCGACAGGTCGTCGAAGATGATCAGGACGTGCTTGCCCTCGTACATCCACTGCTGGCCGATGGCCGAGCCGGTGTACGGGGCCAGGTACTTGAAGCCGGCCGGGTCGGACGCCGGGGCGGCCACGATGGTCGTGTACTCCAGCGCGCCGGCCTCGTCCAGGGCGCCCCGCACGGAGGCGATGGTCGAGCCCTTCTGGCCGATGGCGACGTAGATGCAGCGGACCTGCTTCTTCGGGTCGCCCGAGCGCCAGTTGTCACGCTGGTTGATGATCGTGTCGACGGCCAGGGCGGTCTTGCCGGTCTGGCGGTCACCGATGATCAGCTGACGCTGGCCACGGCCGATCGGGGTCATCGTGTCGACGGCCTTGTAGCCGGTCTCCATCGGCTCGTGCACCGACTTACGGGCCATGACGCCCGGGGCCTGCAGCTCCAGGGCACGGCGGCCGGACGTCTCGATCTCGCCGAGGCCGTCGATCGGGTTGCCGAGCGGGTCGACGACGCGGCCGAGGTAGCCCTCGCCGACAGCCACGGACAGGACCTCGCCGGTGCGGGTGACCGGCTGCCCCTCCTCGATGCCGCTGAACTCACCGAGGACGACGCAGCCGATCTCGCGCTCTTCCAGGTTGAGCGCGAGGCCGAGCGTGCCGTCCTCGAACTTCAGCAGTTCGTTGGCCATGGCCGAGGGCAGCCCCTCGACCTTCGCGATGCCGTCGCCGGCAAGGGTGACCGTACCGACCTCCTCGCGCGAGGCCGCGTCCGGCTTGTACGACTGGACGAAGTTCTCCAGCGCGTCCCGGATCTCCTCCGGCCGGATCGTGAGCTCCGCCATCTGGGTTCCCTGCTCTCCTTGTTGGGCCCGAAGTTTCACTTTGGGGGTCTGGGGGCGACCCCCAGGATTCTTCTGCACGGCCCAACATGGGCCGTAATAAGTACGTACTGCTATGAAGTTGGGGCTAGCTCGCCAGTCGGCGGCCGGCGTCCTCGATGCGGTCCGCGATGGAGCCGTTGATGACCTCGTCACCGACCTGCACCCGGATCCCGCCGAGGACCTCGGGGTCCACATCGAGGTTGAGGTGCATCGTGCGGCCGTAGAGCTTCGCGAGGGCGGCGCCCAGGCGCTGCTTCTGCGGGTCGCTCAGCGGAACCGCCGAGGTGACGATCGCCACCATGCGGTCCCGGCGGTCGGCGGCGAGCTTGGACAGGGACTCGAGTCCCGCTTCCAGGCTACGTCCCCGCGGCGCGGTCACAAGGCGCGTCACCAGACGCTCGGTGGTCGCTTCGGCCTTGCCGCCGAGCAGACTGCGCAGCAGCTCGCTCTTGGCCGCGGTGGTGGCCTTGCGGTCGGTCAGCGCGGCGCGCAGCCCGGTGTTCGACGTCACGATCCGGCCGAACCGGAACAGCTCGTCCTCGACGTTGTCGAGCCGGCCCGCCTTCTGCGCGGCGGTCAGGTCGGCGAGAACGGCCAGCTGCTCCACGGCGTCCACCAGGTCGCGCGACTGCGACCAGCGGGAACGCACCAGGCCGGACACCAGGTCGACGGTCGTGCCGCCGACCTGCGAGCCGAGCAGGCGCCGGGCCAGCTCGGCCTTGCCCTCTCCGGACTGCGCCGGGTCGGTCAGGACCCGACGCAGCGACACCTCGCGGTCGAGCAGCGCGGTCACGGCGGCCAGCTCGTCGGCGAGCGTGCCGGCGTCCACGGACGTGGAGTCCGTCAGCGCGTCGAGACGCTCACGTGCGGCTGCCAGGGCATCGCGGCTCGCTCCGTTCATCGGCTGGCCTCGGCCTTCTCCTCGAGCTCGTCGAGGAAGCGGTCGATGACACGGCTCTGCCGGGCGTGGTCCTCGAGGGACTCGCCGACGAGCCGGCCGGCCAGGTCGGTGGCGAGCTTGCCGACGTCCTGGCGCAGCGCGGAGGAAGCGGCCTTGCGGTCGGCCTGGATCTGGGCGTGACCGGCGGCGACGATCTCCTCGCGCTGCCGCTGGCCTTCCGCGCGCATCTCGGCGATGAGCGTGGCGCCCTGCTCCTGCGCCTCCTGGCGCAGCCGCGCGGCCTCGTGACGGGCCTCGGCGAGCTGAGCCTTGTACTGCTCAAGGACGCTCTGGGCCTCGACCTTCATGGCGTCGGCTTCTTCGATGCCGCCTTCGATCGCCGCGCGACGCTCCTCCAGAACCTTGTTGATGTTCGGAAGCAGCTTCTTCCAGAAGAAGAAGAACACGATGGCGAAGGCGATGGTGCCGACGAGCAGCTCGGGGCCCGGAGGCAGGAGCGGGTTCTGCTCCTCCTCGGCCGCCAGCTGTACCAGGTTGGCGATCACATCAGTGCCTTTCGTCGAAACGTGCCGGTGTAAGGGGTGCTTACTTACCGAACACGAACGGCATAACGATGCCGATGAGGGCGAGCGCCTCACAGAAGGCGAAGCCGAGGATCTGGTTGGCACGGATCAGGCCGGCGGCCTCGGGCTGACGGGCCAGGGCCTGGGTGCCATTACCGAAGATGATGCCGACGCCGACGCCAGGGCCGATCGCGGCCAGGCCGTAACCGATGGAGCCGAGCGAACCGGAGACGGCGGCGAGGGTCTCAGTGGCAGCCATGCTGATTCTTCCTTCTCTTTACGGACCGGTGGGAGTTGGTCACCGGACGATCAGGGTGGGTGGGGCGGGACTCAGTGGTGCTCGGCGAGAGCGCCCTGAATGTACGAACAGGCCAGCAGGACGAAGACGTACGCCTGGACGGCCTGGACGAAAAGCTCGAAGAGGATCATGACCATGGTCATGATGAAGGAGACACCGGCGGCGGGGATCATCCAACTGTTCAGCAGGTACCAGGAGGCGACCGTGAACATGACCAGCATCAGGTGCCCGGCGAACATGTTGGCGAAGAGCCGGACGGCGTGGGTGAACGGGCGGACGATCAGGTTCGAGAAGAACTCGATGACCATCACGAGCGGCAGCACCGGGCCGAGCGACTTGTCGTAGCCGGTGACGTTCTTGAAGAAGCCCACGAATCCGTGGCGCTTGAAGGTCACCGAGACCCACACCACGTACACCAGGGCGGCCAGCACCGCGGGGAACGCGATGATCGACGACACCGGGAACTGTGCGAGCGGGATCACGGACCAGATGTTCATGATCCAGATGAAGAAGAACAGCGAGACCATGAGCGGAACGTACTTTTCGCCCTCCCGCTTTCCGAGGGTCTCGTAGACGATGCCTCGGCGTACGAAGTCGTATCCGGCTTCGCCCACCATCTGCAGCTTGCCCGGCACCACCTTCGCCTTGCCGAAGGCCGCCCAGAAGAACCCGATGACGAGAACAGTGGTGATGAGCGCGAGCAGCATCACCTTGTTGAACTCGAACCCGCCGACCGTGGCGATGGGCTGGAACAGGAACGAGTGCAGGCCCGGAGCCGGGAAGCCACACCCGTCGGACATGATCCGACAGCTCCAGTCAAAGGCGAGCTGGGTCTGGTCAGCACTCACCGCGGGCTCCTTCGGCGTGACGCATAGGTACGGCAACCTCGTTGTGTCGGCGCGGCACACAGCCGCGGGTCGGCACTGGACAGGTGTTACGGATGTGGGGGCGGCTGTCGGGCATCAAGCCTCGCGATTGAGCAGGCGTCAGCTCAGATGCCCGCGCCCGCGATGCCGCAGTTGGCACCGGACGATAGCAGGAGATCTCACACGCCTTTATCCCGGCCCTACCCCTCACGACGAGGACCCTGACTTCTCGGGCTTGTCGCTCTTCTCGGGTTCCGGATCGATGTAGAAGATCTTGACCTTCATGTGCGCACGGGCCTGTGCGGCCATCCACACGACGGTCGCCACGACCAGCGAGATCGCGAACGCCTTCGGGCTGAAGAGAGACGTGTCCTTGAAGAGGGCCACGAAGATCATGAGGAGCAGGAGTTGAGCCACGTAGAGCATCAGCCCCATGGCCTGGAACAACTGCGGAAGCGTTTTGGCCGTCCACTGCAGGACGTAGAGGCCGATTCCCATGAAGAGGACGGCCAGCAGAGTGCCGACGGCCGCACCGATCGCACCCTCGCCACCGGCGACCACACCGCTGACGGCGACGGTGACCACGCCGACCGCAGCCGTGGGCACGGCGGTCTGCAGTAGGTTCCGGACGTCGTTGGACGGCATGGCGGCAACTCCGCTTTCGCAGGGGGGCAGGGGTGTCGTCATGGACGAGCGTAGTCCCCGGGCCGAGTGTCGAGACCTCGCGCCAATGGACCGTCGCACTGCGGTCCTTCGGCTCTATCCGGGGTTCTCGTGAACCGTATCACAAACTATTTGATGCGGTCTTTACCAAGTGGGTGTGCCCGGTGTCACACATGAGAGTGACACTGCGCGTCTGTGCGGGAACCGGGGTGACTTGTCTGGTATTGGGGAGCTTTGCTTCCCCACGACTTGGCAATGCTCTAGTCAGATTCTTACCTTGTCCCCGTCAGCGCGAGGTCCCGGCTTCCGCCCTTCCAGGACGCGCGAACGGGCACCGAGGGCGGTCGCCCCGTTGACACCCGCCACTCCCGCCGCCACCGGGGCGCGGCTCTCCTCCTCCGCCGCCGAGGACGCCGACGCCAGCTCCTCCACGGTGGCCTCGCCGCGCCGGCGGTAGCGCGGCGGCACCAGGTGCTCGGCCCAGCGCGGGGCGCGCGGGGTGAAGCGGGGCAGCAGGAGCAGGATCAGTCCGATCGCGCTGAGGAACACGACACTGAGCACGATCCACATGGACGCCGAGTTGACCGAGTAGGCGAGCGCGCCGAAGGCGATCAGCGCGGACCAGAAGTACATGATCAGCACCGCGCGGCTGTGCGAGTGGCCGACCTCCAGCAGGCGGTGGTGCAGGTGGCCCCGGTCCGCCGCGAACGGCGACTGGCCGCGCCAGGTGCGGCGCACGATGGCCAGCACCAGGTCCGCGGCCGGGATCGCGATGATCGTCAGCGGCAGCAGCAGCGGGATGTACACGGGGACCGTCTGGTGCACGGCCGCCTGCTCGGACCCGGCGAACAGCTTGAGCGCGTCCGGGTCGACCTGCCCGGTGATGGAGATGGCGCCGGCCGCCAGCACCAGGCCGATGAGCATCGAGCCGGAGTCACCCATGAAGATCCGCGCGGGGTGCATGTTGTGCGGCATGAAGCCCAGGCACATGCCCATCAGGATCGCCGCGAACAGCGTGGCCGGGGCGGCGGCCTCGATGCCGTACGACACCCAGACGCGGTAGGCGTACAGGAAGAACGCGGCCGAGGCGATGCACACCATGCCGGCCGCGAGGCCGTCGAGGCCGTCGACGAAGTTGACGGCGTTGATGGTGATGACGACGAGGGCGACCGTCAGCAGGGTGCCCTGCCACTGGGTCAGCGCGACCGAGCCGACGCCCGGGATGGGCAGCCACAGGATGGTCAGACCCTGCATGACCATCACGCCGGCCGCGATCATCTGCCCGCCCAGCTTGATCAGGGCGTCGATCTCGAACTTGTCGTCCAGGACACCGATCAGCCAGATCAGGGCCGCGCCGGAGAGCAGGGCGCGCGGTTCGTTGGACTTGGAGAAGACCTCGTTGAGGTTGGCGAGGTGGTCGGCGACCAGCAGTCCCGCGCACAGGCCGAAGAACATGGCGATCCCGCCGAGCCTCGGAGTGGGCTCCCGGTGCACGTCACGGGCCCGGATCTCCGGCATCGCCCCGGCCACGATCGCGAACTTCCGTACCGGCCCTGTCAGCAGATACGTCACCGCGGCCGTGATGCAGAGCGTCAGCAGGTATTCACGCACGGGCTTCCCCACAGGTCTCGCTGGCCATCACAGCCCCACACACTAGCGATGCACGCTTACGGTTGGGGACTTCCGGGTAGCGACGATGGTTGCACGTGTGGCTGTGCACGGATCGGCGCCTACCCCGGTTCAGCCGGGATACGGCGGGAATCTCCCGGCCAGCTCCCGCACTTCTTCACGTGCCTTCTGGTTCTCCACCTCACCCCTGAGCACCTGTCCGAACAGGACGGCGATCCGTGCCATCTCCACCTCCCGCATGCCCTGCGTGGTCACCGCGGCCGTCCCCAGGCGCAGGCCGCGGGCGTCGGTGTGCGGCAGCGCGCAGCAGTCCAGCACCATTCCGGCGGCGGCGAGCCGGCCGCGGGCGGTGCGTCCGTCGGCACCGAGCGGCGCCGGGTCGGCCGTCACCAGATGGGTGTCGGTCCCGCCGGTGGTGACGACGAGCCCCTCCGCGGCCAGCCCGGCCGCGAGCACCCGCGCGTTGGCGACCACCTGATGGGCGTACGCCGTGAACGCCGGTGTCGCCGCCTCGCCGAACGCGACCGCCTTGGCGGCGATGGTGTGCATCTGCGCACCGCCCTGGGTGAACGGGAAGACGGCCCGGTCGACCCGTTCGGCGAGGTCGGCGCCGCACAGGAGCATTCCGCCGCGCGGCCCGCGCAGCACCTTGTGCGTGGTGGCGCACACGATGTCGGCGTACGGCACCGGGCTGGGCGCCGCTCCCCCGGCGACGAGCCCGATGCAGTGCGCGGCGTCGGCGATGAGATACGCGCCCACCTCGTCGGCGACCTCGCGGAAGAAGGCGTGGTCGATGTGGCGGGGGTAGGCGATGGACCCGCACACGATCGCCTTGGGCCGGTGTGCGCGGGCGAGGGCGCGCACCTGGTCGTACTCGATGAGCCCGGTCTCCGCGTCCACCCCGTATCCGACGAAGTCGAACCAGCGGCCGGAGAAGTTGGCGGGCGAGCCGTGCGTGAGGTGACCGCCGTAGGGCAGGCCGAGGGCGAGGACGGTGTCGCCGGGCCGCAGCAGGGCGGCGTACGCGGCCAGCACGGCCGACGACCCGGAGTGGGCCTGGACGTTGGCGTGTTCGGCCCCGAACAGGGCCTTGGCCCGTTCCACGGCGATCCGCTCGGCCACGTCGACGATCTCGCAGCCGCCGTGGTACCGGGCTCCCGGATACCCCTCCGCGTACTTGTTCGCGAGCGGCGAGCCGAGGGCGGCCAGCACGGCCGGGGAGGTGAAGTTCTCGGCGGCGACGAGTTGCAGCGTCGTCGCCTGCCGGTCGGCTTCCCCGAGCAGGATCTCGGCCAGCTCGGGGTCCTGCCGACGCAGCACATCGACGGTCTCGACGGTCTCTACGGTCTCGGGGGCATGGGTGACCGACATGGCGAACTCCGGGCGTCGACGGTGACGTACGTCCAATGTAGGCCCGGGACGGATGGGGTGCTCGGTTGTTACGTCCTTGCGGGGACGCCGGTGAGCGCGGTGACGACGGGATCCAGCGCCTGGTGTATCTCGTCCCCGATCGACCGGAAGAACGGCAGCGGCGCCCCGTAGGGGTCGTACACCTCGTCCGCCTCGGCGGTCGGGGCCAGCAGCCACCCGCGCAGCGCGGCGGCGGCGCGGACCAGCGCCCGCGCGCGGGCGACGACGCCGTCCTCCAGGGGTGGCAGGGTCGCGGGGTCTATCGCCTTCACCAGGCGGGTGAACTCCTTCAGGGTGAAGGTGCGCAGCCCCGCCGAGTGGCCCATGGAGATGACCTGGGCGCGGTGGTCGCGGGTGGCCGTCAGGACCAGGTCGGCCATGATGACGTGCTCGTCGAGGAGCTCGCGGCCGGTGAAGCCGGAGGCGTCCGCGCCGAAGTCGGCCAGCACGGTCTCCGCGTTGGCCTCCATGGGCGCGCCCTCGTGGCCCCAGGTGCCGGCGCTCTCCACGATCATCCCGCCCCACAGGGGGTCTCCGAGCCGTTCCGCCAGGGCGTGCCGGGTCAGCCGCTCGGTGATCGGCGAGCGGCACACGTTGCCGGTGCTGACGTGGAGGATGCGGAAGCTGTCACGCGGGAGCCCTGTGAAGGTCCGCGTCTCTTCCCCGTCCCATATGCCACGCCCCGCGTCAGGGGCCGTCAATTCGCCACCTCGAGGTCGGGTACGACCTTCCTGAGCTCCTCCGCGGAGAGCGCGCCCGCACGCAGCAGCAGCGGCACCTCGCGGGTGACGTCGACGATCGAGGACGGGACGTTGCCGGGGGTGGGCCCGCCGTCCAGGTAGACCGACACCGAGTCGCCGAGCATCTCCTGGGCCGCGTCACAGTCCTCCGGCGCGGGGTGGCCCGTCAGGTTCGCGGAGGAGACCGCCATCGGGCCGACCTCGGTCAGCAGCTCGATGGCGACCGGGTGCAGCGGCATCCGGACGGCGACCGTGCCCCGGGTGTCGCCCAGGTCCCACTGGAGCGACGGCTGGTGCCTGGCGACCAGGGTGAGCGCGCCCGGCCAGAACGCATCGACGAGTTCCCAGGCCAGCTCGGAGAAGTCCGTGACGAGGCCGTGCAGCGTGTTCGGGGAGCCGATGAGGACGGGGGTGGGCATGTTGCGGCCCCGGCCCTTGGCCTCCAGCAGGTCGTGCACCGCTTCCGGGGAGAACGCGTCGGCGCCGATGCCGTACACCGTGTCGGTCGGCAGCACCACGAGCTCGCCACGGCGGACGGCGGACGCGGCTTCGCGCAGACCGGTCGAGCGGTCGGTCGCGTCGTTGGTGTCGTATCGCCGTGCCATGTCTAGCGGGCCTCCTCGTACACGTACTTCGGGGAAACAGTCTGCGGGGCGCTCACGGCGTCGCCTTGCGGGCCGTCGCGAAGCGCGGGCGGTTGTTGAGGTCGGGGTGGTCGGCCGCGTCGGCCCAGCCCCGCTCCTCGGTGAAGATCCACGGCACCTGGCCGCCCTGGGTGTCGGCGTGCTCGATGACGACGACCCCGCCGGGGCGCAGGAGACGGTGTGCGGTGCGTTCGATGCCCCGGATCAGGTCGAGGCCGTCCTCGCCCGAGAACAGGGCGAGCTGGGGGTCGTAGTCCCGCGCCTCGGGAGCGACGTACTCCCATTCGGTGAGCGGGATGTACGGCGGGTTGGAGATGACCAGGTCGATCTGGCCGTCGAGGTCCGGGAAGGCGTCCAGGGCGTTGCCCTGCCGCAGGTCGACCCGGGAGCCCTCCATGTTCTTGCGGGTCCACACCAGGGCGTCCTCGGACAGCTCCACGGCGTGCACCCGGGAGCGCGGGACCTCCTGGGCGAGGGCGAGCGCGATGGCGCCGGAGCCGGTGCACAGGTCGACGATCGACGGCTCCACCACGTCCATCGCGCGGACGGCGTCTATGGCCCAGCCGACGACCGACTCCGTCTCGGGACGGGGCACGAACACCCCGGGCCCGACCTGGAGTTCCAGGTAGCGGAAGAAGGCCCGCCCGGTGATGTGCTGCAACGGCTCGCGCTGCTCACGCCGGGCGATGACCTCCCAGTAGCGGGCGTCGAAGTCCGCGTCCTTCACGGAGTGCAGCTCGCCCCGCTTCACGCCGTGCACGAACGCGGCGAGCTCCTCCGCGTCGTTGCGCGGCGAGGGCACGCCGGCGTCGGCCAGCCGCTGGGTGGCCTGAGCTACCTCAGCGAGCAGCACACCTCGGGGGTTCGGGGGTCGCCCCCCAAATGATTGCTGCACGCAAGTCCTCCGTGTCGTCCTCGTGCGTGGGTACGTCCTTGCGCGCTTACGCGACCGCCAGCTTCGCCGCCGAGTCCGCGTCGACGCAGGCCTGGATCACCGCGTCGAGGTCGCCGTCCAGGACCTGGTCCAGGTTGTACGCCTTGAAGCCGACCCGGTGGTCCGAGATGCGGTTCTCCGGGAAGTTGTACGTGCGGATCTTCTCGGAGCGGTCGACCGTGCGGACCTGGCTGCGGCGGGCGTCGGCGGCTTCCTTCTCCGCCTCCTCCTGCGCCGCGGCGAGCAGCCTGGAGCGCAGGATACGCATCGCCTGCTCCTTGTTCTGCAGCTGGCTCTTCTCGTTCTGGCAGGAGGCGACGACTCCGGTCGGGATGTGTGTGATGCGCACGGCGGAGTCGGTGGTGTTGACGGACTGGCCGCCGGGCCCGGAGGAGCGGTACACGTCGATGCGCAGGTCGTTCGCGTTGATCTCGACGTCGACCTCCTCCGCCTCGGGCGTCACGAGGACACCGGCCGCCGAGGTGTGGATACGGCCCTGGGACTCCGTGGCCGGCACCCGCTGCACGCGGTGCACGCCGCCCTCGTACTTCAGGCGGGCCCACACGCCCTGGCCGGGTTCGGTGGCACCCTGGCCGCCCTTGGTCTTCACGGCGACCTGGACGTCCTTGTAGCCGCCCAGCTCGGACTCGGTGGCGTCGATGATCTCGGTCTTCCAGCCGACGCGCTCCGCGTAGCGCAGGTACATCCGCAGCAGGTCGCCGGCGAACAGGGCCGACTCGTCGCCGCCCGCGCCCGCCTTGACCTCCAGGATGACGTCCTTGTCGTCGTTGGGGTCGCGCGGGACGAGCAGCAGACGCAGCTTCTCCGTCAGCTCCTCGCGCTGCCTCTCCAGCTCCTTGACCTCGGCGGCGAAATCGGGGTCCACGGCGGCGTACTCACGCCCGGTCTCGATGTCGTCGCCGGTCTGCTTCCAGGAGCGGTACGTGGCGACGATCGGGGTGAGCTCGGCGTACCGCTTGTTCAGCTTGCGCGCGTTGGCCTGGTCGGAGTGGACCGAGGGGTCGGCGAGCTTCGTCTCCAGTTCGGCGTGCTCGGCGACGAGTTCCTCGACGGCCTCGAACATCTTTCGGCTCCTGTACTGCGGGAAGGGGAGGACGGGCGACCAAAAACGCCGGTCCCGGTGCGCCCGGGAAAGGGGCGCGACCGTGGACCGGCGAAATGGGGCTCGCTACTTCTTGGAGCCGGCAGCCTTGCCGAAGCGGGCCTCGAAGCGGGCCACGCGGCCACCGGTGTCGAGGATCTTCTGCTTGCCCGTGTAGAACGGGTGGCACTCGGAGCACACGTCGGCACGGATCGCGCCGCCCTCGATGGTGCTGCGGGTGGTGAACGACGCGCCACAGGTGCAGCTGACCTGCGTCTCGACGTACGTGGGGTGGATGTCGCGCTTCAAGGTGTCTCCTAGTTTCGGGAGGGCGCCGGGTCGCAGCCGCGGGATGCGGGAGCGTGAACCGGAGCCGACGTACCAGTCTGCCAGGACTGGTGCCATCCACCCAAACCGGGGGCCGGGGTGATCTATTCCCGCAGGCCGGTGCACCCCGGCCGCGCCCACGGAGCGCAGCCGGGGTGTCACGAAACACGCCCTCTAGCCGGCGCTGACCACGCCGTCGGCGTCGCCGGTGGCCGTGCCCTCGGTGGCCGACTCCGGAATCGCCTTGTCGTTCTTGAGGGCGGCCCACACCTGCTCGGCCTGGGTCTCCCGGACGATGACGCGGTTCGGGTTCGCCGGGTCGTACTGGACCGGCATGGTCACCATGTGCATGTCCGAGGAGCCGATGCCCTTGAGCCCGCTGGCGAAGGACATGAGCGAGTTGACCGAGCCGAGGTCGGAGTCGGTCGTCACGGTCTTGGTCGCGGTGCTGGCGAGGTCGTACAGCTTCTTGGGGTCGCCGAACAGGTCGACGCTCTTGACCTGGTTGATCAGCGCCTTCATGAAGGCCTGCTGGAGCTGGATGCGGCCGAGGTCGGAGCCGTCGCCGACGCCGTGCCGGGTGCGGACCAGGCCGAGGGCCTGCTCGCCGTCGAGCTGGTGCGTGCCGGCCTTCAGGTCGAGGTGGCTGTCGTCGTCCTTGATGTCCTTGGTGGTGGTGACCTCGACTCCGCCGAGTTCGTCGATGAGCTTCTGGAAGCCGCTGAAGTCGACCTCCAGATAGTGGTCCATGCGGACGCCGCTGAGGGACTCGACCGTCTTCACCGCGCAGGCGGCGCCGCCGGTGGTGTACGCGGAGTTGAACATCACGCCGGACGCGGCGTCGTGCGTGCCGCCCTTGGTGTCGGTGCACTCGGGCCGGTCGATGACGGTGTCGCGCGGGATGGAGACCACGCTGGCCTTCTTGTGGCCCTCGTAGACGTGCACGACCATCGCGGTGTCGGAGCGGGCGCTGCCGTCGTCGGGGCCGCCGCCGAGCTTCTGGTTGCTGCCGGAGCGGGTGTCCGAGCCGAGGACGAGGATGTTCTCGGAGCCGTTGTCGACCTTGACGGGCCGGTCGGTGCCGAGGGCGGAGTCGATGTCGACGCTCTTGATGTTGCTGTTGAGCCTGAAGTACAGGAACCCGGCACCGGTGCCGCCCAGGACGACGATGCCCGCCGCGGTCCAGGCCATGATCAGGAAGCCCTTGCCCCGGCCCGGGGGCTTGCGGCGGCTGCCTTTGACGCGATGGCGCCCGGTGGTGCCGGACTCACCCGGTATGGCGGGCTCCGGCGTGCTCTCGGCGGACATGTGCTCCTCGAATCCCGTCCGGTCGGATACCCCCTGCTTTCAGGGTCAGGCGCGGTCGCGACGGACCAGTACCGCTCCATCGTCACTCCGCCGAGTCAGACGGCGGAACCCGGGAAAGGGTTGCACGACGAGCTGTGGTCCTTCTGTGCGTCACCGGCCACGGTGCGTCATGGCCCCTTCCGGACACACGGCGTTCACCAGCGGTTTCAGCCACAGTCGCGGTATGGCCGGACCTCGACCCCGGCGGCGCCCCTTGTGGCCGACATCTCGCTGCCGCCCGTGACGGCCATGTCGGCAACCGCCCTCCGTGCGGCAGGAAGGGCCGCCCCGTGAACGGGGCGGCCCTCAGTGCCACAAGAGGTTCAGCGGCGACTAGTCACCGTTTCCCGGCGTCGGCGTCGTCTTCTGGATCTGCAGCAGGAACTCGGCGTTCGACTTCGTCTGCCGCATTTTGTCGAGCAGCAGCTCGATCGCCTGCTGCTGGTCGAGCGCGTGCAGCACGCGACGCAGCTTCCAGGTGATGGCGAGTTCGTCGCTGCCGAGCAGGAGCTCTTCCTTACGGGTACCGGACGCGTCCACGTCCACCGCCGGGAAGACACGCTTGTCGGCGAGCTTCCGGTCGAGCTTGAGCTCGGCGTTGCCGGTGCCCTTGAACTCCTCGAAGATGACCTCGTCCATGCGGGACCCGGTGTCCACCAGCGCGGTGGCGAGGATGGTCAGCGAGCCGCCGTCCTCGATGTTGCGGGCCGCACCGAAGAAGCGCTTCGGCGGGTACAGGGCGGTCGAGTCGACACCACCGGACAGGATGCGGCCGGAGGCGGGCGCGGCGAGGTTGTACGCACGGCCCAGACGCGTGATCGAGTCGAGCAGCACGACCACGTCGTGGCCCAGCTCCACCAGCCGCTTGGCGCGCTCGATGGCGAGCTCGGCGACCGTGGTGTGGTCCTCGGCCGGGCGGTCGAAGGTCGAGGAGATGACCTCGCCCTTGACCGACCGCTGCATGTCGGTGACCTCTTCCGGACGCTCGTCGACCAGGACGACCATCAGGTGGCACTCGGGGTTGTTGTGCGTGATCGCGTTGGCGATGGCCTGCATGATCATGGTCTTGCCGGTCTTCGGCGGGGCCACGATCAGACCGCGCTGGCCCTTACCGATCGGCGCGACGAGGTCGATGATGCGGGTGGTGAGGATGCCCGGGTCCGTCTCCAGGCGGAGGCGGTCCTGCGGGTACAGCGGCGTCAGCTTGTTGAACTCCGGCCGCCCGCGCCCGGATTCGGGCGCCATGCCGTTCTGGGAGTCCAGGCGGACCAGCGCGTTGAACTTCTCGCGGCGCTCGCCGTCCTTGGGCTGACGGACCGCGCCGGTGACGTGGTCGCCCTTGCGCAGGCCGTTCTTGCGGACCTGGGCGAGCGAGACGTACACGTCGTTGGGGCCCGGCAGGTAGCCCGACGTCCGGATGAAGGCGTAGTTGTCGAGGATGTCGAGGATGCCCGCGACGGGGATCAGGACGTCGTCATCGGCGACCTGCGGCTCGTTGGGGCCGAACTCCTCGCGGCCACGACGGCCACGACGGTCCCGGTAACGGCCGCGCCGGCCGCGCCGGCCGCCCTCGAAGTCGTCGTCGTCCTGCGGACCGTTGTCCCGCTGGCGGTCCTGGCGGTCCTGCCGGTCCTGACGGCCGCCGCTCTGCTGCTGGCGGTCCTGACGCTGCTGGCCGCCACCCTGGCCGCCCTGCTGGTCGTCGCCCTTGCGGCGCTCACCTCGGTCGCCACGGTCCCCGCGCTCGGCACGGTCACCGCGCTCGGCACGGTCACCGCGCTCGGCACGGTCGCCCCGCTCGGCACGGTCACGGCCGCGCTCACGGCGGTCGCGGCGGCGGCCCTCGGCGCCGTCACCGGCGTCGCCCTGCGGCTGCGCCTGTCCGGACGTCTCGGCCTTCGCCTCGGTCTTCGGCTCGGCGATGAGCGTCTCGGGGCTGCCGGCCTCGGCGGTGGCACGGCGGCGGCGGCGCTCCCCGGGAGCGTCGTCTCCCCCGCGCTCGGCCTCTCCCGCGCGGGAGGTGCCCCCATCGCGGGACGGGCCTCCGGCCGGCTGGCCGGGAATCTCGATCTGCTGCTGCGCCACGGCCTTCTCGGCGGGGGCCTCGGCCTTGGCGGCCGCCTTCTTCTCCGCGGCGGGAGCGGCGTCGTCGCCGGTCCGGGCCTTGGAGGTGGCCCGGCGCTTCGGCTTGGTCTCGGTGGCGTCGGCCTTGGCGGCCGGGGCGGCCTGGGGGGCGCCCCCGGCCTGCGCCTCCTTGATGACCTCGATCAGCTGGCTCTTGCGCATGCGCGCGGTGCCCCTGATGCCGAGGCCGGATGCGACCTGCTGCAGCTCGGCCAGCACCATGCCCTCGAGGCCGGTACCGCGGCGCCGCCGGGAGCCGGCACCGGTGGCAGGCGCGGAGGCGTCCGTGGAGGGCGCGGCAGCGGTCTCCTCGACACGTGCGCCCATCAGATCGGTGGTGTCGCTCACGAAGGGTCCTTCCCTGGAGCGGACGTCGGCCTGTCTGGCTCGGCGACCGGTTGTGCTGTCCGGCTTCGGTCCTTGCTGTGTGGACCGTGCCGGGGCGGTGGTCCGCCTAAGCGGCGGAGGAATGTGGTGACGGCGCTTCCCGAAGCAGTGGCACTGAGTGTCCGTGTCACGTGGCTTGGTCGCACCGGTTCCGGAGCGTGCCCGGCACGTCGCTCAGTGCTGGCGTACGACGTACTGCTCGCGTACGACGTACAGAACACAGTGCGGCTTGGGAGGCTCCCGGAAGAATGTCTGTCCCGGACGGGGACACGAAGCACCTCGCCATGGTGGGGTCGGGTGCAGACTTGAGGTTAACACTACCGGATCCAACAAACATTCCCCCTCTCGAAATCCGGCAACCGCCGGCTTTCACATGTCACTGGAGGCCGCGAGCGGAAGCACGCTCGCCCCTTGGGCGTCGAAGGCCAGCCGGTTGGCGGCCCAGCCCTCGCCCGCCAGATGGGCGACCTTGTCGGCGCTTTCCTCGTCGACGAGGGCCAGCACCGTGGGTCCCGCTCCGGAGATCACCGCCGGGACTCCGTCGGCCCGCAGCCGTTCCACCAGCGCTGCGCTCTCCGGCATGGCGGGGGCGCGGTACTCCTGGTGGAGCCGGTCCTCGGTGGCGGGCAGCAGCAGTTCGGGGCGGCGGGTGAGGGCCTCGACGAGCAGGGCGGCGCGGCCGGCGTTGGCGGCCGCGTCGACGTGCGGCACGGTGCGCGGGAGCAGTCCGCGCGCGGTCTCCGTCAGGACCGGCTTGCCGGGCACGAAAACCACCGGAACGATGGAACCGACGGGCTCCATCCTGATCGCCCGCGCCGCTCCGGCCTCCATCCAGGAGAGGGTGAAGCCGCCGAGCAGACAGGCCGCCACGTTGTCGGGGTGGCCCTCGATCTCGGTGGCGAGCTCCAGCAGCGCGGCGTCGTCGAGCCGGGAGTCGCCGCCTATGGTCACGGCGCGCGCGGCGACGATGCCGGCGCAGATGGCGGCCGAGGAGGAGCCCAGGCCCCGGCCGTGCGGGATGCGGTTCGCGCAGACGATCTCCAGGCCGCGCGGCTGTCCGCCCAGCAGATCGAAGGCGGTCCGCAGGGACCGTACGAGAAGGTGGTTCTCGTCCCGCGGGAGCGTCTCGCTGCCCTCACCCGCGATGTCGATGTGCAGCCCGGAGTCGGCCACCCGGACGACCACGTCGTCGTAGAGCCCCAGCGACAGGCCGAGGGCGTCGAAGCCCGGGCCGAGGTTGGCGCTGGTGGCGGGGGTGCGCACCCGGACGGCGGCGGCACGGAAAGCTGGACCGGCCATCGCTCGATGACTCTCCTTGAGCTGCGTGATCGTCGAAGACGTTCGATACGTACGGGAGGCCCCGGGGCCTTCTGGGACCCCTGGGACCGCTTCCGGGCCGCGGAGACGGCGCGGCACCCGGCCATATGCGAGGGCATATGCGGCGGGCGGGTTCGGTACAGCCTATCGAAGGAAGGTTCTGTGGCGACATAGGGCGCACAGGCGGCGCACGATGCGTGTCGTAAGCCCCCTGTGCACCCCTCCTGGGGATTCCCCCGTCGGGCCCGGGTTATGCCTGGTCAGACCAGGCCGAGGCGCTCGGCCGCGGTCGCCGCGTCGACCGGGACGGTGACCGGCTGCGGAGCGCCGGCGACGGCCCAGTCGGGGTCCTTGAGGCCGTTGCCGGTGACCGTGCACACGATCCGCTGCCCCGGGTCGACCTTGCCCTGCTCGGCCGCCTTCAGCAGACCGGCGACGGACGCGGCGGACGCGGGCTCGACGAAGACACCCTCCTGCGCGGCCAACAGCCGGTAGGCGCGCAGGATCTCACGGTCCGTCACCTCGTCGATGAAGCCGCCCGACTCGTCGCGCGCGGCCAGGGCGTACTGCCAGGACGCGGGGTTGCCGATGCGGATCGCGGTGGCGATGGTCGACGGGTCCTTGACGACCTCGCCGCGCACGATCGGGGCGCTGCCGGATGCCTGGAAGCCCCACATGCGGGGGGTGTGCGCGGCGATGCCGTCGGCGGCGTACTCCGTGTAGCCCTTCCAGTACGCGGTGATGTTGCCCGCGTTGCCCACCGGCAGGACGTGGATGTCGGGGGCGTCCCCGAGCATGTCCACGATCTCGAACGCGGCCGTCTTCTGGCCCTCGATGCGTACCGGGTTGACCGAATTGACCAGCGCCACGGGGTAGTTGTCGCTCAGCGCGCGGGCGAGGGTGAGGCAGTCGTCGAAGTTGCCGTCGACCTGGAGGATCTTGGCGCCGTGCACGAGCGCCTGGCCCATCTTGCCGAGCGCGATCTTGCCCTGCGGGACGAGAACGGCGCACACCATGCCGGCGCGCACGGCGTACGCGGCGGCGCTCGCGGACGTGTTGCCGGTGGAGGCGCAGATGACCGCCTTCGCGCCCTCCTCCTTGGCCCGCGTGATCGCCATGGTCATTCCGCGGTCCTTGAAGGACCCGGTGGGGTTGGCACCCTCCACCTTGAGGTGGACCTCGCAGCCGGTGCGCTCGGAGAGCACCTGCGCGGGCACGAGGGGCGTGCCGCCCTCGCGGAGCGTCACGACCGTCGTGGTGTCGGACACCGGCAGCCGCTCCCGGTACTCCTCGATGATTCCGCGCCACTGGTGGGTCATTGCTGGTTACTCTCCTTCAACCCGCATGATGCTGGCGACACCACGCACGGTGTCGAGATTGCGCAACGCCTCGACGACGCCGCCCAGGGCGGCGTCGGACGCGCGGTGCGTGACGACGACGAGGGAGGCCTCGCCGTCCTTCCCCTGCTGCCGAACCGTGTCGATCGACACGCCGTGCTCGGCGAACACGGTGGCCACCTGGGCGAGAACGCCCGGTTTGTCGGCCACGTCGAGGCTGATGTGGTAGCGCGTGACGACATCGCCCATGCCCGACACGGGCAGCGCGGTGTACGCCGACTCGCCGGGCCCGGTGGAGCCGTTGAGCCGGTTGCGGCAGACGGCCACGAGGTCGCCGAGCACCGCGGAGGCGGTGGGGGCGCCGCCGGCGCCCGGCCCGTAGAACATCAGCTGGCCGGAGGCGTCGGACTCCACGAAGACCGCGTTGTACGCGCCGCGCACCGAGGCGAGCGGGTGGGACAGCGGGATCATCGCCGGGTGCACGCGCGCGGTGACGGAGGCGCCGTCCGCGGCCCGCTCGCAGATGGCGAGGAGCTTGATGGTGCAGCCCATCTCCCTGGCGGAGGCGAAGTCGGCCGCCGTCACCTCGGTCATGCCCTCACGGTAGACGTCGTCGAGGCGCACGCGCGTGTGGAACGCGATCCCGGCGAGGATGGCGGCCTTGGCGGCGGCGTCGAACCCCTCGACGTCGGCGGTCGGGTCCGCCTCGGCATACCCGAGGGCGGTGGCCTCGTCGAGGGCTTCCTGGTATCCCGCCCCCGTGCTGTCCATCTTGTCGAGGATGAAGTTGGTCGTCCCGTTGACGATGCCGAGCACCCGGTTGACCTTGTCGCCGGCGAGGGACTCGCGCAGCGGGCGGATCAGCGGGATCGCACCGGCGACGGCGGCCTCGTAGTAGAGGTCCGCGTCGTGCTCCTCGGCGGCGGCGTGCAGGGCCGCGCCGTCCTGGGCGAGCAGCGCCTTGTTGGCGGAGACGACGGAGGCGCCGTACTCGAAGGCGGTGGTGATGAGGGCACGAGCGGGCTCGATCCCGCCGATGACCTCCACCACCACGTCGATGTCGCCGCGTTTGACGAGGGCGGTGGCGTCGGTGGTGACCAGGCCCGGGTCGATGCCGTCACGGACCTTGCCGGGCCGCCGGACGGCCACGCCCGCGAGCTCCACCGGGGCGCCGATGCGGGCGGCGAGGTCGTCGGCGTGCGTCGTCATGATGCGCGCCACCTCTGAGCCGACCACTCCACAGCCCAGCAGCGCCACCTTCAGCGGACGCGTACGCATCATCCGACCTCGTTTCCTCATACCGTCTACGGTTGGACCAGTCTCACTCACCGGACGGGACTTTCTGCCCCATGTCCGGATCGTGAGACATCGATTTCATCAGTACACGGCCGGAAGACAGGAGATCTTCCACACCGCTTTCCCGGGCGCCGTTCACCCGACGTCGAGGCGGAGAAGGTCCTCCTCCGTCTCCCGGCGGACGATCACCCGGGAGATCCCGTCGCGGACCGCGACGACCGGCGGACGCAGCACGTGGTTGTAGTTGCTGGCCATGGACCGGCAGTACGCGCCGGTGGCCGGTACGGCGATGAGGTCCCCCGGTGCCAGGTCGGCCGGCAGGAACGCGTCCTTCACCACGATGTCACCGCTCTCGCAGTGCTTGCCGACGACGCGGGCGAGCATCGGCGCGGCGTCGCTCGTCCGGGACACCAGGGCCACGCTGTACTCGGCGTCGTACAACGCCGTACGGATGTTGTCGGACATGCCGCCGTCGACGGAGACGTACGTCCGCAGTCCGTCGAGGGGCTTGATGGTGCCCACCTCGTACAGCGTGAAGGCGGTCGGCCCGACGATGGCGCGGCCGGGCTCGACGGAGATACGGGGGGTGCGCAGCCTGGCGGCCTCGCACTCCCGGGTGACGATCTCGGTCAGGGCCTTGGCGATGTCGTGCGGCTCGCGGGGATCGTCGTCACTCGTGTAGGCGATGCCCAGGCCGCCGCCGAGGTCGATCTCGGGCAGCTCGACGCCGTGCTCGTCCCGGATGTCCTTCAGCAGCCCGACGACCCGGTGGGCGGCGACCTCGAAGCCGGACATGTCGAAGATCTGCGACCCGATGTGGCTGTGGATCCCGATCAGTTCCAGCCCGTCCAGCTGAAGCGCGCGCCGTACGGCCTCGGCGGCCTGACCGCCGGCGAGCGGAAGGCCGAACTTCTGGTCCTCGTGGGCGGTGGCGATGAACTCGTGCGTGTGCGCCTCGACGCCGACGGTGACGCGGATCTGGACGCGCTGCCGCTTGCCGAGGGACTGCGCGATGTGCGCGACGCGGACGATCTCCTGGAAGGAGTCGAGCACGATGCGTCCGACACCGGTCCGGACGGCCCGCTCGATCTCCTCCGTGGACTTGTTGTTGCCGTGGAAGGCGATGCGGTCGGCGGGCATGCCGGCGGAGAGGGCGGTGGCGAGCTCGCCGCCGGAGCAGACGTCGAGGTTGAGCCCCTCCTCGTGCAGCCAGCGCACGACGGCCCGGGAGAGGAAGGCCTTGCCGGCGTAGAAGACGTCGGCGTCGTGCCCGAAGGCGGTCCGCCAGGCCCGGGCCCGGGACCGGAAGTCGGCCTCGTCGATGACGTAGGCGGGGGTGCCGTGCTGTTCGGCGAGGGTCTTCACGTCGAGGCCGCCGACGGTGACGACACCGTCGGCGTCCCGGCCGACGGTCTGGGCCCACACCTTCGGGTCGAGGGTGTTGAGGTCGGCCGGCGGGGCGGAGTAGTGCCCCTCGGGGAGCACATCGGCGTGACGGGGCCCGGCGGGGTGTGCGGAACGGCTCATGACTTCTCTCGGGCTCTCTGTGCGCTGTCTCAGAGGTGGTCGGGTGCGTCGATGCCGAGCAGGGACAGGCCGCCGGCCAGCACCGCCCCGGCGGCTTCGGCAAGAGCCAGCCGGGCACGGTGGGCGGCCGAGGGTTTCTCCTCGCCGCGCGGAAGAACAGCGGGAAGGAAGGGAAGGACGGCATCGGCGACGGTGACGAGGTGCCGGGCCAGACGGTCGGGGGCGTGCTGGGTCGCGGCGAGGGCGAGGACGCGCGGATGATCGGCGAGAACACCGAGGAGGCCGTCCCGCACATCCGCGTCCACGTCACCGGGTTCGGCGTGGAACCCCAGGTCGGCGGCGTTGCGAGCGAGGGCCCGGGTACGGGCATGGGCGTACCGCACCCGGAAGAGCGGGTTGCTCTCCCGCTGGACGAGGTGCTCGCCGGTCATCCGGGGCCGGTCGTGAGCGGCGGGGTGGAGGAGGGCCCAGCGGGTGGCGTCGGGGCTGCCTGGTCGAGGTGCGGGTGCGGGCGTGCGTTCACCTGGGGGTGCGGGCGGGGCGGGGGCCGCCGGTACGGGCCGTATGTGGACGTCGACGTGACCGTGGCTGTCGCCGTTGCCGTTGCCGTTGCCGTGACTGTTGCCGTCGCCGTTGCCTTCCAGCGGGGTGGGTGCGCCGGGCCTGCCGTACGCGTCCACCCGCACTCCGAGGAGGTCCACCCACTCCGGCTCGGGGCGCGCCTCGCAGCTGGTGCGCACGAGCGCCCCCTGGGAGCGCAGCAGCCGGGCGACGACGTCCATGACCACCACGGCCCGGACCTCGTGGGGGGCGTGCAGCCGAACGACCTGTCCGGTGGGCCCGTCGGCGTGTCCGTACCGCTGTCCACGCCGCAGGATCTCCCCGACCAGGGCAGCGGACGGGGAACTGCGCAGGCTGATGTTGAGAAACCCGGGCCCGGTGACGGCGACGTCGAGGACGCCGTCCGCGTCCGCGAGACGGGACCGCAGGATCTCGGCGACCTGTCGTGGCGGCTGCCCGGCCGCGCGGGCGAGCTGCAGGGCGATGGTGGTGGCGTAGTCACCACACCCACCGGGTCCGGGCACGGTCACCACGGCCCGCTCCGGAACGGTCACGCTGAGCTCCCCCACGTCGACAGCCCGACGCACCGCGCACAGCACGGTACGGGAGAGCTCGACGGGGGTCACGGGACAAGCGTAGGCGAGGAGGGGGGTGGGTAAGCGAACCGGTTTGGGCAGGGTCCGGGATGTGGACGGGTGGGGTGCGGAGCGGGTGGAGCGGGCGGGAGCGGAGCCAAGGGAAGCCCGTGGGGTGGGTCAGCCGCCGGCGTACCCGGCCCGCTCGGCCTCTCCAGCCCCGAGGATGCCGTCGAACGCCGACTCCTCCTCGGCCTCAACGGCTGCCCCGCCGCCCGTCTCCGCCTCCCTTCCCTTCCCGCTCTCCTCGATCAACTTCCGCACGAGGCGCACGAGTTCGGCGGGCTCGAAGGGCTTGGCGAGGAAGGCGTCGACGCCGACGTGGAGGCCTGCCTCGACCTCGAACTGCGTACAGGCGCTGATGATGGCGAGGGGAAGATGGCTGGTTCGCGGATCGCTCCGCAGTCGGGCGGCGGTCCGGAGCCCGTCGAGCCGAGGCATGACGACATCGAGGGTGACCATGTCGGGCCGCACCTGATGAACGACATCCAGACACTCGGCACCATCGGCCGCGGTCACCACCTCGAAGCCCTCCAGCTCGAGATTGACCCTGATCAGCTGCCGGATGACCTTGTTGTCGTCCACAACAAGCACCCGGCCAGAGGCGCCTGGCACAACTCGAGAGTAGGTCGGGACCGGCCACCGCGTCCGGGTTTTCCCCACTTCCACCCCGTGCGGGCGACCTTCCCCCTCCCAGGAAGGCGTCGAGCCACCCTGCACCGACCTCACGCACCTGCCCCCGACCTTGCTAAACCCGTTCATGAACACCCCGAGGGAGCTGGTAGTGTTCTACCCGTCGCCGCGAGCAAGAAGCTCCGCGCCCGACACGCCCCCGTAGCTCAGGGGATAGAGCAACGGCCTCCGGAGCCGTGTGCGCAGGTTCGAATCCTGCCGGGGGCACTTCGCACGAGGTGCCCAAAGACCCCGCCACCAGCGCTTTCGCTGAGGACGGGGTCTTGGCGTATGTGCAGCCGGATGCAGCCCGAAGCGGTCGCATGTCGAGGTCTGTGGACGAGGCGTGGACGGGATCTTGGAGCATCGCCGCAGGTCGCCGACTGCTTCCGACGACAGGGGCGACTAGGGCGCGTATCGAGTCGTGATCACGGGGGTGGTCCGGGTGAGATCTCTGATCCAGATCATTGAGGCCCGTAGATGAAGGCCGGCGAGGTAGC
>NZ_JBSFTY010000082.1:0-37069 GCF_053591515.1 Streptomyces sp. NPDC003011 | reverse complement strand
TGCAGGTCGCCGGCGTCGGCGGTGAGGAGGGTGGAGAGGATCTTCACGGCGGTGGTCTTGCCGGCGCCGTTCGGGCCGAGCAGCGCGAACACCGATCCGGCCGGCACCGCCAGATCGATGCCGTCGAGCACGGTCTTGTCCCCGTACGACTTGCGCAGCCCTTTGGCCGCGATGGCGAGTGAGTACGAAGTCTGCGATGTCGCTGTCGTCATGCCGCAGACGGTGCGGCAGGCCGCATTCAACGCGGTTTCAGGGTGGTTTCAGCGTCCCGGTGCCGGGACGGCCCTCTGTGCCGACCGCCTGTGCCGACGGCTCGCTGGCCGAGGCGGCGTCCACCGAGGTGCTGCGAGGAAGTGACCATGACCAGTGCCGCCGTGCCCGCCCCGCCCCACGCCGCCGGATCGGCCGACTGCGCCGCCCCGCGCGGACGCCTCGCCGCGGACCTGCGCGCCGTCCGCGTGCTGTGGCGCCGGGAAACGATCCGGTTGTCGCCTGGCCGCGGGACACCGTCGCGGGCGGCGGCGTGGTCGCCCTCGCGGTCGCCGCGGGCTCCCAACGGCTCGGTGTCGGTGCGGTGTCGGCGCGGTGCGCTCCGCCTGCCTGACCACTGCGGTTCTGGATCGAGGCCGCCGCACGGTGTGGCCGGAGCCGGGAGATCCGCTTGCGGGCCGCCAGGGCGAGTCGCCGTGCGCGTGCCGATGACGCGTCGTGCCGAGTGCGCGACAGCGGTGCTGCGGCATGGCGCCCTCACCGTCACCGAGGTCTGTAGGCAGGTGTGACAAGACCGGTCAGGAATCGAGAAGCCATGACCACCGAGCAGTCCCTAGCGTGAGGGTCATGGAAACCACCGCATCCACCACGGCCCTCGCCTCCGTCACCCTCGACGTGGCCGACCCCGAGGCCGCCCATCGCTTCTACACCGCCTTCGGAGTGGATGCGCACGTACACCTGCGGGCGTCCGAGGCGCACTCCACCGGATTCCGCGGTTTCACCCTGGCGCTCACGGTGTCCGGGCCGGCCACCGTCGACGGCTTCCTCGGCGCCGCCGTGGACGCCGGTGCCACGGTGCTCAAGCCCGCCGCGAAGTCGCTGTGGGGATACGGCGGCGTCGTCCGGGCGCCGGACGGGACGATCTGGAAGGTCGCGACCTCGGAGAAGAAGGACACCGGCCCGGCCACCCGCGAGATCGACGAGGTCGTCCTCCTGCTCGGCGTCGAGGACGTGAAGGCAAGCAAGCGGTTCTACGTCGGCCGGGGCCTGACCGTGGCCAAGAGCTTCGGCGGCAAGTACGCCGAGTTCGCGTCCGACGAGTCCAGCCGTGTCAGCCCTGTCAAGCTGGCGCTGTACAAGCGCCCGGGCCTGGCAAAGGACCTCGGTGTCCCCGCCGACGGCACCGGTTCGCACCGCGTCGTCCTGGGCAGCACCGCCGGCTCCTTCACCGACCCCGACGGATTCGCCTGGGAGACCGCCGAGTCGGTCACCCCCGAGCCGTCCACCGCGTCCGCGCATTCCTGACATCCGGACCCGCCCTCGCGTCACATCCCTGTCCGCGAGGAAACCGCCACGCAGCGCACGAAGCCTCCGCGGAGAACTCCCGGTGCGGCCGCCGAGGAACACAACGGATGCACCTCAGAAGAGCGGGCCGCGACGAAGGAGCACACGCGGGAGCAGAGCAGAGCAGAGCAGAGCAGAAGCAGGCAGTGGCACGGCGAGGTTCGCGGGCGGACACGTTCCGGGCGGAGAAGAAGGCGGCAGCGGGGCAGGACGATCGTGCGCACCCACCAGCACGCGGCTGGGCCCGCGGAAACGATCCTCGGCCCACGAGCCGGACGACCAGGCCATCGGCCGGTCCCGCGACGGACTGACCACGTGATCCATCCCGCCGCACGCGGCGACTGCCGCGCCGCCGCCCCTGGCCTTCTTCCTTCTTCCTTCCCGCCGGACAGGCCGGCGGGACGTCCCGGGCCATCGACGTGACGGGCCTCTAGCGGTAGCCGTAGCGTGCTCCCCGAGGATGTGGGCGGCCCGCACCCGGCCGGACGTGGCGGCCGGCAAGGCGTGATCCTCCGTCCCTCGTCGAGTGACCCCCGTCTTGCCCGCAGACACCGTCCGTCTTGCCCGCAGGCACCGCCGCCTCCGTCGTCGACCACCCTCCGACACCTTCCAAGGCCCGGGGCGAGGGCCGGACGGGCCGCCGGACATCTCCCCGAAATGATTGCTACTGAGGGGTAGGACTGCCCGGGAGGCTTGTTATACAGTCCGTTAACAAGCAGGGGCGGCGGCGCCACCAGCGCTCGCCGTGTGCGCCGTGGTCGACCCCGTACACCCATGCGGGCGCTCGCGCGGAGGACTCGCGCAGTGGGCACCTTCGCACGTCACCGGTGTCCGTCGACGCCCACACGCGCTGCCGATCAGGATGAACGGCCCGTCTCGAACTGAGGAGTTGGGAGCATGGCAAGCAGCACCGCCCGGCCGGGAGTTCAGGGAAGCGCTCGGGGCGGCGACGTCGCCGGGCGTCTGCTCGACTCGTCCGCGACGCTCTCCTACGACCCCCTGAAGGAGGTGGACTGGGAGACGCCGCTGGACAAGGACTTCCACGGCGCGAGCCCGGAGTGGAGCACCCTGTTCGGGACCTCGTACTGGAACGAACTCACCGAAGCCCAGCGCAAGGAGCTGACGCGGCAGGAGGCCGCCTCGGTCGCCAGCACCGGCATCTGGTTCGAGATGATCCTCCAGCAGCTGATCCTGCGCGACATCTACGCCAAGGACCCCACCGACGACACGGTCCAGTGGGCGCTCACCGAGATCGCGGACGAGTGCCGGCACTCGATCATGTTCGCCCGCGGCGCCAAGAAGCTCCAGGCACCGCCGTACCGGCCGCATCGCGTAGCGGTCGAACTCGGCAGGGCCTTCAAGACACTTGCCTTCGGTGAGGCCGCGTACGCCGCGATCCTGGTGGCCGAGGAGGTCCTGGACGTCATGCAACGCGACTGGATGCGCGACGAGCGGGTCGTGCCGTTCGTACGCACCATCAACAACATCCATGTGGTCGAGGAATCCCGCCACATGAAGTTCGCCCGTGACGAGACGCGCAAGCGACTGGCGAAGGCGGGCCGGGTACGACGGGAGATCCACGCCCTCGTGATCGCGGTGGCGGCCTACGTCATCGTGACGAGCATGGTGAACAAGGCCGTGTACGCCAACGCCGGACTGGACGCGAAGCGGGCGCTCGCCGAGGCGCGGGCCAACGAGCACCACAAGGCGATGATGCGCTCGAGCTGCTCCGGCCTCATGGAGTTCCTGGCCTCGGCGGGGCTGCTCACCAAGCCGGCCCTGGTGTTCTACCAGCGCGCCCACCTGATCTGACCGACCCGGCCTCGTCGCCGATCAGAGCGGACACCATGACCTACGCCATCACCCAGACTTGCTGCAACGACGCGACCTGCGTCGCCGTGTGCCCGGTCAACTGCATCCACCCGACGCCGCAGGAACGGGCGTTCGGCAGCACCGAGATGCTCTACGTCGACCCCAGAGCCTGCATCGACTGCGGTGCGTGCGCCGACGCCTGCCCGGTGGACGCGATCTTCCCCGTGGACGAACTGACCGGTCCGCAGCAGGCGTACGCCGACATCAACGCGGCGTACTACGCCCACGCTCCGGCCGCGCAACTGCCCGACGACAGCCCGAACTTCCACCGCTGGGACGAGCCCACGTTCGAGCGCGCCCTGCCGGCCGACTTCCGTCCGCTGCGCGTCGCGATCGTCGGCACCGGGCCGGCCGGCATGTACACAGCCGAGGATCTCCTCCTGCACACCAACGCGGAGATCACGCTGATCGACCGGCTCCCGGTGTCCGGCGGACTCGTGCGGTACGGCGTGGCGCCCGACCACCCCGCCACCAAGAAGGTCGGCGACACCTTCGCGCGGCTTCACACCCACCCCCGGGTGCGCATGCTCCTCGGCCTGGAGGTCGGAGAGCAGGTCACCGCCGAAGAGCTGGCCGCCCACCACGACGCCGTCGTCTACGCGGTGGGTGCGTCCGGTGACCGGCGCCTCGGCGTCCGGGGCGAGGACCTCACCGGCAGCATCCCGGCAGCCACCTTCGTCGCCTGGTACAACGCCCACCCCGATGTCGCACCCGACGCCATCGACCTGTCCGCCGAGCGCGTCGTCGTGGTCGGCACCGGCAACGTCGCCCTGGACGTGGCCCGCATCCTGGTCTCGGACCCGGAGGACCTGGCCGGCACCGACATCGCCGACCACGCGCTCCAGGCGCTGCGCGCGGGCAACGTACGCGAGGTCGTCCTCCTGGGGCGGCGCGGCCCCGAGCACGCGTCCTGCACCCGGCCCGAACTGCTCGCCCTCACTCATCTGCCCGGCGTGGAACTGGTCGTCGACGGCCACGACCCCCGCACCGGCCACGCCATCGACACCGCCGGACCGGACGACGTCGCCGCGCTGCTGCGGGGCGTCACCCGTGCGGACGTCGACTGGTCGCGCCCCCCGGCGGAGGGCCGACGTATCGTGCTGCGCTTCCACTCCGAGCCGGTGGAGCTGCTCGGCGGCGACGGCCACGACCGCGTCGGCGCGGTCCGCGTCACCGGAGCGACGGGTGAGGTCCGTCTCCCGGTGCGGCTGGTGCTGCGGGCGATCGGCTATCGGGGCGTGGCGATACCGGGGCTGCCGTTCGACGAGGCCACGGGAACGGTTCCGCACGAGGACGGGCGGGTGGCGGGGCGACCGGGTACGTACGTCACGGGGTGGATCAAACGCGGGTCCTTGGGCGGCATCGGCGCCAACCGGGCCTGCGCCGCACAGACCGTCGGCACCCTCCTCGCCGACGCGGTGGAGGGGACGCTGCCCGTGCCGGCCCGGTCGTCGCGGGAGTTCCTGCGCCTGGCGCGGCACCGCGCCCGCCACGTCGTGGACGCACGGGGGATGGCGGCCATCGACCAGGCGGAACTGTCCCGCGGCCGACGCCTCGGCAGACCGCGCAGCAAGCTCGCCACCGTCCCGGAACTCGTCGCCGCCTCCCGTCGCCGGCGCCGTCGCGACGGAGGTGCCTGAGACCGGGTGTCCGGGCCTCGTTACTCTGATTCACAGTCGCAATACAGAAAGTGGCGTTACGTGTGAACGGTGAAGCGGAGAGTGACGGGTCCGGACTCGGCAGCGATTCCGCACGCCGCCGCACGCAGGCGGCCGAACGCGCGCGGGCCGAGTCCCTGCGGGGCCACGGGCTGCTGCGCGGCGGGCCTGTCGCCGACGCCTACGCGTGCCTGCTGCTGGCGGCCCAGCACCTCACTGAAGACGACCCGGAACGGGCCCGCCACGCCCGCGTCACCGCGGCTGCCGCCGCCTGGGCCGCCGGAGACCGCGACGGCTACCTGGCCGCACTGGACCCCACGGCGGTGCCGGCGTCGTCGGACGCGGACCACTGCGTCCAGTCCGGCTGGCGGGACTACTGCGCGGGAATGCGCAGTGTGATGTGCGGCGAGTTCCGCACTGCGAACACCTTGCTGCGCCCGCTGATCGAGGCACTGTCGGTTCGGCAGGAGGCCCGCGAACTGCTCCGGGCGGGCACCATGGCCCTGGTGCTCGGTGACATCCAGGAAGCACGGCGGTCGCTCGGGCTGGCCCTCGCCGCGGCCCGGCTCAAGGACTCGCTCTCCCTGATCCCGGAAACGCTGGAGTACCTGGCCTACGCCGAACTCCGCGAGGGCCGTCATCACCAGGCCCGGGCCCACGCAACGGAAGGACTGGCCGTCGCGCTGCGGTTGGGGCAGCGCAACGTCGCCGCCCAGCTCCAGGCCATCCTGGCACTGGTCGCCTCCATCGCGGGTGACCTGGGCACCGTACAGACGCATGCCCGCGCCGCGCTGGAGGTGGCGCATCCGCACGGTCTGCTGCACACGATCACGCTGGCGGAGTGGGCGCAGGCGCGGGCCTACCTGGGATGCGGAAAGCCGGAACAGGCCGCCGCCAGGCTCGCTCACCTCGTCCGGCCCGGTCCTCGGCGGGGTCACTTCGGGCTGTGGATCCTCGCCGTGCCGTGCTTCGTCGAGGCGGCCGTCCTCGCCGGCCATGACCCGCAGGCCGTCGACATGACCGACACCTACGCGCTCTGGGCGGACCTGGGCGCCGACCCCCAGGCTCCGGCGTTGCTGGCGCGCTGCCGGGCACTGCTGGCGCCCTCCGACCGGAGCGAGGAGCTGTACCGCACCGCTCTGGCGCACCATGAAGCGGTGTTCGGTCCCTTCGAGCACGCGCGCACGCATCTGTCCTACGGGATGTGGCTGCGCCGTCGCCGTCGCCCGATGGAAGCGAGACAACAACTGCGCGAAGCCCTCGTGGGGTTCGAGCGCTGCGGAGCCGACATCTGGGTGCAGCAGGCGCGTTCCGAGCTCAGGGCCGCCGGCGAAGCCGTCACCCCCGGGCAGAGCGGGCCACTGGCGCTGCTGACCCCGCAGCAACTGCGGATCGCCCGCCTCGTCGCGGAAGGGGCCACCAATCGGGAGGTCGCCTCCCGGCTCTCTCTGAGCATCCGGACGGTGGACTACCACCTGCGCAACGTCTTCGCGCACCTCGGTGTCCGTTCCCGGCTGGGGCTCGCCCGCCTTCTGGCCGGCGAGGACGCCGCCGGCACCACGGCGGACCAGGAGTTCCCGGAGTCGCCGACGCCGCCCTGACCCGCTGCCGCCGACGTGCCGGCCGCGTGACGTCGGCGCTCCGGCCGCACCCGGCGGGGGCTGCATGCCGCCCCGGTCAGGGGGCGGCATACAGCCCGGGGCTCACGAGGTGTGCGGGCAGTTGCCGCGGTACTCCTCGATGGTCGTGCTCGCCCGCGGGATCGGGCACAGGAACTGCTCGTAGCGGGTGTCGTTGTCGATGAACCGCTTCAGCCAGGAAATGCTGTACTTCGCGATCGTCGTGTTCGACGAGTTCGGGGTGAAGTGCGTCGCGCCGTTGAGCTCCAGGTAGGCCTTGTCCAGGGTGGACGGCAGGCTCTGGTAGAAGGGCTCGGCGTGCGAGGAGACGGACGCGACGGTGTCGCCGTCCGCTCCGATCACCAGGGTGGGCGTCTGTATCTCCGGCCAGGTCTTGTCGGTGTTCCACGGGGTGAGCGGGATGGCGGCCTGCAGCGACGGGCGGTCCTTGGCCGCTTCGAGGGTGCCGCCGCCGCCCATCGAGTGCCCCATCACTCCGAGGCGGGAGCTGTCGATCCGGCTGCGGACGCTGCTGCTCTTGGTGAGGTAGTCCAGCGCGGCCAGCAGCTCGTCACCACGGGTCGCCGGCTGGTCGGACGTGGTGAGCGTGTCGATGGTGAACACGACGAAGCCCTGGGACGCCAGCCGGGGCCCCAGCCACGCGATCGACGACTGGTACGCGGTGTAGCCGGGTGCTATCGCCACCGCCCCGAAGGTGCCGTCACTGCTGCTCGTCGGGTAGTAGATGGTGCCGCCGCCGAAGCCGGTCACGCCGAGCCGGGAGACGGTCGTCTGCGAGACGGCGTACGAGCCCCTCGTCGCCTCGATACTGGCGGTGGTGGGCGCCGGGCCGCGCTGGTAGGGATTGTCCGCGGCGTCCGCGCCGCCGGTGAGGGTCGTGGCCAGACCGGCGACGGCGGCGACGGTGGCCAGCAGGCCCACGAGCCGGCCGCGCGGGCGCCGGCGGTGACGCGCCGGGGCGACTGCCGACGCGGGAGCGGGGGAGGGAGCGGAAAGCGGGGATTCTTGCACGGACGGGTCCTTTCGACCGATCCCGTGCGCCACACCCGGGCGGGGAACTCCACTGGCGCCTGCCCGCCGGCTTCGGGCTGACAGGCAGGCGTGGCGCGGCATCACGGAACCAACGTGTTGTTGCGGGTGTCGCACCAGCGGTGCCCGGCCCCCGGCCGGCGCGGGAGCGGACGGCTCGCAGGCATCCCCGACCGGACAGCCACGGCACGCGTGTCGACCGCGGCCGCCGCCCAGTGGGAGGAGTCCATGGCGAGCCTCTTTCCGCCCGTGCGCACACCTGGTGGGGCCAGGACGATGGTGGGACCAGGACGGCCGGGCTTCGGGGCCCGGACCGCTGTAAGCAGCAACAACTTAGGACCGGACCGGCTCTCGGGCATCGGCTGAATCACCAGTCACAGCGCCGGCGTGCCCGGGGGGGTTCCCGCAGAGGACGCTCAAGCCGTGCCGTGCGTGTCGCGCCGTGCCGTGGCGGGCGGTCAGAAGGCGTACCGGACGCGTAGCCAGGGAGCGTGGGTGGAGATCAGGCCGCGGAGGGTGGCGACCGCCTCGGCCTTGACCTGGTTGCGGTAGCGGACGTTGAGGGCGCCGTTCTGGGAGCGCTTGGCCTGCTGGAGGCCAGGCTGCCACAGCACCTCCTCGGCGCGGGGGTGCCAGCCCAGGTTGACCTCGTGGAGCTCCCGGTTGTGCGTCAGCATGATCACCTCGGTGGCGGCCTGCCGCTTGACGCGGTCCGGCAGGACGTCGTCGAGATGCCGGAGCAGCTCGGCCCAGTCCGCCTGCCAGCCGGGGCGCACCACCACGGGGGAGAGGTTGAAGTGCACCTCGTAGCCGGCGTCCAGGAAGTCGGCGGCCGCGGCGATGCGGTCGGCCACGGGCGAGGTGCGGACGTCCAGCAGTCGGGAGTCGTCCGTGGGCATGAGGGAGAAACGGATGCGGGTTCGGCCCCGGGGGTCGAGGGCCAGCAGGTCGGGGTTGACGAACTTCGTGGCGAAGGAGGCCTTCGCGGTGGGCCACTGCCGGAAGGCGTGCACGAGATCCGCGGTGTTGTCGCAGATCAGGGCGTCCACCGAGCAGTCGCCGTTCTCGCCGATGTCGTACACCCACGCTTCGGGGTCGCACTGGTTCGGCTCGGCCTTGGGGCCCAGCTTTCCGATGTGACGGCCCAGGTGGGCGATGATCCGGTCGATGTTGGTGAAGACCGTGATCGGGTTGGCGTACCCCTTGCGGCGCGGTACGTAGCAGTAGGCGCAGGCCATCGCGCAGCCGTTGGAGGTGCCCGGCGCGATCCAGTCGGCCGACCGGCCGTTGGGGCGGGTGGTGAGGGTCTTCTTCTCGCCGAGGACGAGCGTCTCGCCCTTGACGCGCACCCATCGGTCGACGTTGCCTTCGTTGCCGTGCAGCCCGGGGATGCGCCAGTGCGACGCCACCTCGACGACCTGGGCGGCGGGGAAGCGCGCGATGACCTGCCGGCCGCGGGGGGAGGCGGCCGCCGCGGGTTCCGCGTGGATCTCTCGTACGGGCAGCAGGCGGCGGGCGGTGGGGGAGTCACGGAAGAGAGGGCCCGAGGGGCTCGGAGGGGCCGAAGGGGTCGGAGGCGCGGCGGAGTCACCGATGCCGAGGGCGTCGAGACCGAACAGGGCGTCGGAGCCGTCGTCCGGTGCGGCGGACGGGTGGGCCATGGCTGCTCCGGGGCGGGGCGGGGCGGGACGGTGAGGTGCGGCGGTGCGGTGCGGTACGGAGGGGGCGACCGTAGTGTCCGGGTTCGGGTCGGTCGGCCGTGTATGGGTGAAACGGGATGTTCCACTGTACGTGTACCGGGCGTACGGGTCTTCCCCGGTGCCGGAGTGGGTGCGGGGCGTCTGCCGCCGGGTTGCGGCTTCGCGCAATGTGGCCTGTGTCACACCTCTAACACCTAGTGTCCACTAGGCATTCGGATTCATCATCGAGCCGCGCGGCTGAAACGTTTCGTACCGGTCGCGAACAGATGGCCACTCCGTTAACGGCGCGCTTCTCCTCGCCCCCGCACCTGGCTGACCCCCGAAAGGAGCGGTCTCGTGACACCGACGTCAGCGAGCCCCTCGCTCGATGCAGCACCCGCCCCGCACCCTGAGAGGTGGACCCCGCGTCTCGTCGGTGTCCTGATCGCCCTCATCTGGCCCACGCAGTTGCTGGTCACCGTCGGCATCCTCGGCTCCAACGCCACCGCCGACGTGGCGCAGCACTTCCACACGACGCAGGTGGCCTGGTTCTCCCTGGTCGTGACGCTGGTCTCCGCCCTGCTGAGCCCCTTCGTCATCAAGCTCGGCGACCTGTACGGCAAGAAGCGGATCATGCTCGCGATGATCGCCCTCGGTGTCGTGGGCGACGTCATCGCCGCGACCGCGGGCAGCTTCGAGATCCTGCTGGTCGGCCGGGCCCTCGCCGCCTGCTACGGCCCCTTCCCGGCCCTGTCCTTCCCCGCCGTGCGGGACATCTTCCCCGCCCGCCTGGTGAAGTCCGCCAGCGGCATCCTGGGCAGCAGCCTCGGCCTGGTCGCCCTCGTCTCGCCCTTCCTCGCCGGCTGGCTGATCGACGACTGGGGCTACAAGGGAGCCATGTGGTTCATGGCCGCCGCCACCGCCGTCTCCTTCGTCCTGGTGGCCACCCTGGTGCCCGAAACCCCGAGGCACGCCTTCGAGCCCGGCTTCGACTGGCTCGGCGGCCTGGTCCTCGGCGGCGGCCTGGCCGTCCTCGTCTACGCCGTGGGACAGGGCCAGACCTGGGGCTGGGCGAGCGGGCGGACGCTGGGCTGGCTCGCGGTCGGCGCGGCCGCCCTGATCGGCTTCCTGCTCGTGGAGCGGACCAGCAAGCACCCGATCCTCGACCTGGGCGTCCTGCGCCGCCGCGCGGTGGCGACGACCGTCGTCTCCGGCGCGCTGGCCCAGGCGGTCGCCTACACCGCCCCCGTCGTCGCGATCCTGCTGGCGCTCTACCCGCACATCCCCGGCGTCTCGGCCGGCTTCGGCTGGACCGCCCAGCACAGCGCCGAGGTCGGCGTCACCTGGAACCTGCTGCTGTTCGTCACCGGCCTGGTCGCCAGCCGGTTCCTGCGCGGCGTCGACACCCGGCGCATCTGGTGGGCCGGACTCGCCACGATGGGCCTGGGCTTCCTGCTGGCGGGCTTCTTCCACGCCGGTGCCGTCCAGCTGACGTGGACGATGTGCGTGGCCAGCCTGGGCAGCGGTCTCGTCGTGGCCGCCGCGCCCGTACTCGTCGTCGGCGCGGTCTCCACGGACGAACAGGGCCTGGGCAGCGGCATGCTGACCATGCTCACGCACGTCTTCGGGGCGGTGTTCAGCGCCGCGATGTTCGCCGCGCTCGCCGCCGACAGCACCGTCCTGAAGGGCACCGCGTTCTACGGCGACAGCGGCTACGCCTCGGCCTTCTGGGTCGGCGCCCTGCTCAGCCTGGTCGCCCTCGTGATCGGCCTCTTCATCCCCGCGCTGCGCGAGCCGGAGGAGGACCCCCGACCGGCGGTCGCAGCCGTCTGAACCGCACCCCGTCTTGGCTCGGCCCGGCCACGTTCCCCGTGGCCGGGCCTCCGGAAAGGCATCGATGTCGCACCACAGGACCGCCGGGACTCACCGGACCGCCTGGACCGCCTGGACCGCCTGGACCGCTCAGGTGATCACCCCCCACCTGCCCGAGCCCGAGCCCGAGCCCGAGCCCGGGGACGGGGACGGGGCCGGCCCGCCCGTCGGCCAGGCCCGGCCGGCCGCGCTCGTGCGCGGCGACTTCACGGTGCGGGCCGGCGTGCGCGCGGCCCGGCTGACGGTCACCGCACTGGGCGTGTACGAACTGGAACTGAACGGCACCGTGGTCGGCGACCATGTCCTGGCCCCCGGCTGGACCAGCTACCGCCACCGGCACCGCTACCACTCCTTCGACGTGGCCCCGCTGCTGCGCACGGGCGCCAACGCCTGGGGCGCCCACCTGGCGGACGGCTGGTACCGGGGCCGGCTCGGATTCAACGGCGGTACCCGTGACATCTACGGCCCGGACACCGGTCTCCTCGCCGAACTGCGGATCGAGTACGCCGACGGCACGACGGAGACGGTCACCACCGGCCCCGGCTGGCGCGCGTGTCACGGGCCGGTGCTCGCCGCGGGTCTGTACGAGGGCGAGCACCACGACGCCCGCCGTGAGCGGCCCGGCTGGAGCGAACCCGGCTTCGACGACTCCGGCTGGCACCCGGTGCGGGTGCTCGACTTCGACACCGCCGTGCTGTTCCCCGCCGACAGCCCGCCCGTGCGCCGCGTGCAGACCGTCCGGCCCGTCGCCGTCACCGAACTGCCCGACGGCCGCGTCCTTGTGGACTTCGGGCAGAACCTCGTCGGACGCCTGTGCATCCGGGTGCGCGGTGAGGCGGGGCGGACGGTCACCCTGCGCCACGCCGAAGTCCTGGACGAACGAGGCGAGTTGTGTGTACGCCCACTGCGCACCGCCGTCGCCACCGACCGGTACACGCTGCGCGGCGACCCGGACGGCGAACAGTGGGAGCCGCGGTTCACCTTCCACGGTTTCCGGTACGCCGAAGTGGACGGCTGGCCGGGCGAGTTGACGCCCGACGACGTCACCGCGGTCGTCCTCCACAGCGACCTGCGCCGCACCGGCTGGTTCTCCTGCTCCGACCCCGGCCTGGACCGGCTGCACGAGAACGTCGTGTGGGGCATGCGCGGCAACTTCCTCGACGTGCCCACCGACTGCCCGCAGCGCGACGAACGCCTGGGCTGGACCGGCGACGTACAGGTCTTCGCCCCGACCGCCGCGTTCCTGTACGACGTACGCGACTTCCTGCGGTCCTGGCTGCGCGACCTGGCCGCCGACCAGAGCCGTGACGACGACGGCATCCCGCCGGTGTTCACACCCGAGATCCCGGTCATCGCCGACGTTCCGCTGCCGCCCGGCAACCCTCCGATGGCCGGCTGGTGCGACGCCGCCGTCATCGTGCCCTGGGTCCTGTACGAGCGGTACGCCGACGCGGACGTGCTGCGCGCCCAGTACCCGTCGATGCGGGCGTGGGTCGACGCCGTCGAACGCATCGCCGGCCCGGACCGGATCTGGGGCGAGGGCTTCCAGTTCGGCGACTGGCTGGACCCCACAGCCCCTCCCGAGGACCCCGGCAGGTCGACGACGCCCTCCGACCTGGTCGCCACCGCCTACTTCGCCCGCTCCGCCCGCCTGCTGGCCCGCGCCGCCGAGGTCATCGACGAGAAGGACGACGCGGTCCGCCACGACGCCCTCGCCGACTCGGTGCGCGATGCCTTCCGGGACCGTTTCCACGCGGGCGGCGGCCGGCTGACCGAGGAGACGCAGACCGCGTACGCGCTGGCGCTGTGCTTCGGCCTGCTGGACGGCCCGGACGAACGGGCCGTCGCCGGTGACCGGCTCGCCGCCCTGGTCGCCGCACGCGGCCACCGCATCGGCACCGGCTTCCTCGGCACGCCTCTGGTGTGCGACGCGCTCACCGCGACCGGACACGTGGACACGGCGTACCGGCTGCTCCTCGAGCGGTCCTGCCCGTCCTGGCTCTACCAGGTGGACATGGGCGCGACCACGGTGTGGGAACGCTGGGACAGCATGCTGCCCGACGGAAGCGTCAACCCCGGCGAGATGACCTCGTTCAACCACTACGCGCTGGGCGCGGTCGCCGACTGGATCCACCGCACGGTCGCCGGCCTGGCCCCGGCCGCGCCCGGCTACCGCCGCCTGCTGGTACAGCCCCGCCCGGGTCCGGGCCTCACCTGGGCGAAGGCCGCGCACGAGACGCCGTACGGCCGCGCCGAGGTGTCCTGGCGCATCACCGGACACGCCCTGCTCGTCGACGTCCTGGTGCCGCCCGGCACCACCGCCGACGTCCGTCTGCCGGGCGCCGAACCCGTCGAGGCCGGACCCGGCCGGCACGCTTTCCGCACCCCGTACGCACCCCACGCCCCCTCTACCCATCACGCCCCCCACACCCCCCACCCCGCCCCCACGCAGCACGAGGAGCAGCAGTGAACCACCCCCCGTACCTGGACCCCGCCCGGAGCGTGCTCGAGCGCGTCGCGGACCTGCTGCCCCGGATGACGGTGGAGGAGAAGGCCGGACTCGTCTTCCACCACGTGATCGGCCCGGCACCGCAGGCCGCGCCCGCCGGACGCACCGCCGAACAGATGCTCTCCGAGAGCCGGATGACGCACTTCAACGTCCTCGGCGCCGCCTCACCGCGCGAAATGGCCGAGTTCCACAACCGGCTCCAGGAACGGGCGGCCCACACCCGCCTCGGCATCCCGGTCACCCTGTCCACCGACCCGCGGCACGCCTTCACCGACAACCCGGGCACCGCGATGATGGCGGGCCCGTTCTCCCAGTGGCCCGAGACGCTGGGTCTCGCGGCCGTGGGTGACGCCGGTCTCGTCCGCCGGTACGCGGACACCGTGCGCCGCGAGTACCTCGCCGTCGGCCTGCGGGTCGCCCTGCACCCGCAGATCGACCTGGCCACCGAACCGCGCTGGGCGCGCATCTCCGGCACCTTCGGCGAGGACGCCGACCTGACGTCCCGCCTGGTCGCCGCCTACATCGAGGGCCTGCGCGGACCGGGCGACGGCCTCGGACCCGACAGTGTCGCGGCGATGGTCAAGCACTTCCCGGGCGGCGGCCCGCAGCTCGACGGCGAGGACCCGCACTTCGCCTACGGCAAGGAACAGGTCTACCCGGGCGGCTTCTTCGACTACCACCTCAAGCCGTTCAGGGCGGCCATCGCCGCCGGGGCGACCCAGATGATGCCGTACTACGGCAAGCCGGTCGGCACCGAACACGAGGAGGTCGGCTTCGGCTTCAACAAGGGCATCATCACCGGGCTGCTGCGCGAGCGGCTCGGCTTCGACGGCATCGTCTGCACCGACTGGGGCCTGGTCACCGACCAGCTCGTCATGGGCGAACCCCACGCGGCCCGGGCCTGGGGCGTCGAACACCTCGGCGCGGCCGAACGCATCCTGAAGATCTTCCACGCGGGCGCCGACCAGATCGGCGGCGAGTCCTGCCCCGAGCTGGTCGTCGAACTCGTCCGGCAGGGACACCTGGAGGAGTCCCGGCTCGACGCCTCGGCCGCCCGGCTGCTCGCCGAGAAGTTCCGCCTCGGCCTGTTCGACGAGCGCCGCTACGTCGACCCGGACGCGGCCGAGGCCACCGTCGGCCGCGCCGACTTCCGCGCCGCCGGCGAGGCCGCCCAGCGGGCCGGCCTCACGCTGCTGAAGAACAGCGACACCCTGCTGCCCCTCACCGGCACCCCGCGGCTGTACGTCGAGGGCGTCGAGGCGGAGATCGCCGCCGCGTACGCCCCGCTCGTCGACGATCCCGCCGACGCCGATCTCGCGGTGCTGCGGCTGAACACCCCCTACGAGCCGCGCCCCGGTCTGTTCGAGTCCTTCTTCCACGCCGGACGGCTCGACTTCGACGAGGACCGGCTCAAGGAGATCCTGGCGCTGCTGGACACGGTGCCCACCGTGGTCGCCGTCCACCTGGAACGGCCCGCCGTCATCCCCGAGATCGCCGACCGCAGCGCTGCGCTGCTCGCCGCGTTCGGCGTCGGCGACCGGGCCCTGCTGGACGTGCTGTTCGGCCGGGCGGAGCCCCAGGGACGGCTGCCGTTCCAGCTGCCGCGCTCGATGGCCGAGGTGGAGGCGGGCCGCCCCGACGTACCGCAGGAGAGCCCCGACCCGCTCTACGCCTTCGGTGACGGCCTGCGGTACGCGCCGCAGGACTGACCGCGCCGCCGGACCTGGAGCCCCGCCACCCGCTGTCCGCTAGCGACATCCGCCACCTGGCTCACAGACCCTTGCCGTCCGCCGAGATCGACCGCAGCAAGTGGTCCAGGTGCGAGCGCATGACCCCGATGAGGTCGAAGGCGCGGCCGCTGGCGAGCCACTGCAACCGCAGTCCCGAGTCGACGGCCGCACACTCCCGGGCGATCGCCTCGTGGTCCAGGTCCGGTTTGAGCTCTCCGGCCTCGCTCCCGGCGTGCAGCCGCTCGGCCAGCTCGCGGACGCCCTTCTCCTGCCACTGGGAGAAGAAGTCGTGCGCGGGGTGGCCGGGGGCGGTGGCCTCGGCCGCCAGCACCACGGACAACTCGACGATGCCGGGCATGCGCAGCGCGTCCTCCATGTCCTCGACATGGCACCGGAACGCCTCCCGTACCGAGTCGGGCACGCGTCTCCAGCGCTCGTCCAGCTGGTGGTGCCAGTACTCCACGACGGCCTGGAGCAACTGCTGCTTGCCTCCGAAGTGGTGCAGGAGTCCGGCGTCGGTGATACCGGCGTCCCGCGCGACCCGGGCCAGTGAGGTGTTGTGGTAGCCGTCCTCGCCGAACCGCCGCATGGCCGCTTCCAGGATCTGCGGCCGCCTGGCCTGTCCCGCCGCGTAGGCGCCGCGCGGCCCTCTAGGTGTCCCCATGGGCACAACGTTAACGGGCCGCCGGAAGCACGCAGCCGGTGGCAGCAGTGACAAGACGGTGCGGACCTGGGACCCGGTCTCCGGCGAGGTGCTGCGCACGTTGACCGGTCACCGCAGGCCGGTGCACGCGGTGGCGTTCAGTCCGGACGGCTCCCGCCCTGCCACCGGCAGTGAGGACAGGAGTGCCACGCAGTCAGTCCGTGTCCCGTTCGCCCCTTCACCGTCCTGCGGCCGTCTTCCCGGTGCTCTTCTGCTGGGCCTTCTTCTCGGCCTTCTCCGCTTTCTCCGCTTGTCCGGGCGGTTGCCGTTCCAGGCTCCCGGCCGTCGGGCCGCTCCGCGTTGTCGCGGTCGGTGTGTCCGTCTCGCTCGGTGCGGCTTGTCGCGTCTCGGGAGCAGAGTCGCGGGCGGCCACGTCGATGGCTGCCGTGCGGCTCGGGTCCTGGGAAGCGGAGCGGCCGCTGTGCCCGGCTGCGTCGCCGGAGGGTGCGCCGGCGGCGGCGTCGCGGTCAGAGGACGGCGTCCCCGCAGGGTCCGTCCCCTGCTGCCCTGTGCCGCCGGGAGGATCCGCCTCTCCGGTCGGAGCACTGGTGGCCCTGGGCGTGCTTCGGTCACTGCCTTGTGGCGCGGAGTCTCCGGTGACGGAGAGGGCGGTTGCCATGACCGCGGCGAGGGCGACGGTCGCGCCGGCCACCAGGGTGCGCCCACGCGCGGGCGCGGTGCGGGCAGGGGCCTCGCCTCTGTCGGGCAGCGGATTCATGTGCGTACGGTGGTCAGCCGTCTGCGACGGTCCGTGACCGGCGACGAGACGGGTGGCGGGCACCGACGGGCCGGCTTCAGCGCCCGCTGTGTCGGCCAGCGCCGCCAAGGCGCCGGCGCAGTCGCGGGCTGTCGGGCGGTTCTGCTCGTCCAGGGAGGTCATGTCCCGCAGCAGGGAGGCCAGTTGGTCCGGCAGGCAGTGCGGCAGGGCGGGCTGGCGGTGCAGTCGCGCGATCGCGGCTTCGAGAGGACCGCCGTCGTACTCGAGCCTTCCCGTGAGGCATTCGAGGAGCACCAGGCCGAGGGCATAGATGTCGGCGGGCCGGCCGACCGGCTGGCCGAGCACCTGCTCGGGGGAGAGGTAGGCGGCGGTGCCGACGAGTGTGCCGGTGGCGGTGCGGGTGGTGGCGTCCAGCAGCCGGGAGATCCCGAAGTCGGTCAGGTAGGGGCGCTGAGAGGCGTCCAGGAGAATGTTGGACGGCTTGACGTCTCGGTGGACGACTCCTGCTTCGTGTGCGTGAGCCAGCGCGTGGGCGAGGTCGGCGCCGAGTGCGGCAGTCGCTCCGGGTGCCAGTGGGCCCTCGGCGATACGCTGTCGCAGCGTGATGCCTTCGATCAGTTGCATGACGAGGAAGACGCGTCCGTTGTGCCGTCCGGCGTCGTAGGCGGTGACCAGTCCGGGGTGGTGCAACCGTGCCAGGATCACTGCCTCGCCGTGCACGTTGTCCTCGATGCCGGTGTCGATGCCGGTGTCGGGCCGGAAGACCTTGACCGCCACCGGTCGTCGCAACCGCAGGTCGAAACCCCGGTGGACATCCGCGGCGCCGCCCGAACCGAGGAGACCGTCCAGACGGTACCGGCCGCTCAGCACCTCGGCGGAGCACCGGGAAGCCATGGCCCGGGCCGACTCACGAAGCCTCATTCCCTCTCCCATTGCGTCAAGGGGCGGATGCCCCTGGCGAGCCGTGGCCGACGCGCCGCCGGACGCAGGTACCCAGGAGGAGCTGGAATAGCCCCACGTTCTCGCAGGCAGAGGCGGTCTCGGGCGGACGGAAGGCGATGGTGGCCGGCGGGGAACACCGTGCATAGCACTGCGGACGGGAATGTGCTCAGAGTTCATACTCTTAGACACTGATCGCCGAGTCATGCCCATGTCGGTGATCTGCCGGGGCCGCTCGACGTGAAGGTTTGGTCAGTCGTCCGCCGTGGGTACCGGCCGCAATGCGGCTATAGCTAAGCCAGCAGGCCAGCCAGTTAGCTAGCTAGTCAGCCGCCCGTCGTGGCGTGGTGTGGCGTGGTGTGGCGTCGGCGCCGGGGGCTGGTGCCTATCGGCTGATGTCGACACTTTGCTGGATTGTCTCCGAAGGTGTGGCGTTCGAGCATGTGAACTGAATCCTGCCAGACCTCTTGCCAGTGCAGGAGGGGCCGCCTATCGTCTGCCGCCAGAGAAAGCGCTTTCTCGATGTCTTGGAAGCGCCTGAAGAGTCAACCGTCGCGGGGGCCGCCGCGACGTGTGCACGAGCCGCCGACGATCCGCCATGTCGAGATCACCCGATGTCGACATGCCAGGGAACGAAGGGTGCACATCATGACGCACGCGTGTCGCACCAACCGTGGAGCCCTCAGAGGTGACGGCTTCTCGACGCCCCGCCGGCCGGAGTGCCGGATGCGCCGGTCGCCCTGAGCGATGGGGCACGGGAAGGCGATCCGAGGACGGATCCACGAGCGAACAGCCCGACGCTCCCAGCTCCGGGGACCGGCGATCCGGCTGGCGATCCAGCCGGCGATGCAGCCGGTGATCCAGTTCCCGCTGGCTGTCACACCGGTCTGACCCCCTGCTCGTCCGGCGGCCTCCGGGCGGTGCGCGCGGCCGCCAGTGTGCTGCGCCGGCATCGGATGCCAGAGGGCGCACGACGAATCAGCTGACCTTGGTGCACGACGAATCAGCTGACTTTGGTGCATGACGAATCAGCAGACTTTGGTGAATCAGGAGACGATGATGAGACGAACTGTCGCACTGCGGCTGTCCGCGGCGTCGACCGCGATAGCCCTGGCGTCCGCGGTCGGGGTTGTCCTGTCGATGCCGACGGCGTCGGCGGCCACCGGCAGCGCCACCGGCTACGCGACCCAGAACGGTGGCACCACCGGCGGGGCGGGCGGACAGACGGTGCGTGCCACCACGGGCACGGCGATCCACGCCGCTCTGTGCTCACGAGCCAGCAGCAGCACGCCGATCGTCATCCAGGTCGAGGGGACGATCAACCACGGCAACACCACGAAGGTGTCGGGCGGCAGCTGCAACACAGCGGCCGGCGTGATCGAGCTCAAGCAGATCAGCAACGTCACGATCGTCGGTGTCGGCAGCGGGGCCGTCTTCGACCAACTGGGCATCCACATCCGGGAGTCCAGCAACATCATCATCCAGAACGTGACCGTCCGGAACGTGAAGAAGTCCGGCTCGCCCACGTCCAACGGCGGCGACGCGATCGGGATGGAGAGCGACGTCCGCAACGTCTGGGTCGATCACACCACCCTGGAGGCGTCGGGCGGGGAGTCGGAAGGATACGACGGCCTCTTCGACATGAAGGACAACACGCAGTACGTGACACTGTCGTACAGCACCCTGCGCAACTCCGGCCGGGGCGGCCTCATCGGGTCCAGCGAGAGTGACCTCTCCAACGGCTACGTCACCTTCCATCACAACCTCTACGAGAACATCGACTCCCGTGCGCCCCTGCTGCGCGGTGGCACGGCCCACATCTACAACAACCACTACGTGAGCCTGAACGAGTCCGGCATCAACTCCCGCGCCGGGGCGAAGGCGAAGGTGGACAACAACTACTTCGAGGACTCCAAGGACGTCCTGGGCACCTTCTACACCGACCAGGCAGGCTACTGGCAGGTCAGCGGGAACGTCTTCGACAACGTGACCTGGTCCAGCCCCGGCTCCGAGAACAAACCGGCCGGCCCGAACCCGCAGTCCACCACCACGGTCGGCATCCCCTACTCCTACGCGCTCGACGCCGCCGCCTGCGTGCCGGACGTCGTCAGCCGCACGGCGGGCGCCGGCACCGGTCTTCAGGTGTCGAACGGCAACTGCACGCCGCAGAACCCGACACCGAACCCGACCACGACTCCCACCCCCACTCTCACGCCGACCCCCACCCCCACGCCGAGTCCGACCCAGCCCAGCGGGACCAACCTCAGCCTCGGAGCCGGCTCTGACGGCTCCAGCAAGGCCACGGGCACCAGCTACGGCAACGTCCGCGACGGCGACCTGAACACCTACTGGTCTCCGGCCGGCGCGACCGGCTCCGTCTCCGTCAAGTGGGGTTCCGCCACCACGGTCTCGCGCGTCGCCATCCGGGAGGCATCCGGATCCGGAGGGAGCATCGGCTCGTGGAGGGTCCTCAACGCCGACAACGGTGCCGTCCTGGCCTCGGGCAGCGGCGCGGGCACCATCGGCTTCCCGCAGACCTCACTCAGCAAGATCACTTTTGAGATCACCGGGTCGACCGGCACGCCGAAGGTGGCCGAGTTCGAGACCTACGGGTCATAACGGCGCAGTACCTCACGACTCATCGAGGCGTGGAGGGTGGGTGGTGCCACAGCCCGGCACCACCCACCCTCCACGTTCGCATGCTGCGTTCGCATGCCGCGCTCGCGCGCGAGCGCACCCCGGTCCAACAGGGAGTAAGAGGTCAGGCAACGCGGGTGGCCCCCGCAGGTCGCACGGCGGGGGCCGCCCGCGTTCCCGACGGGCTCAGTGCGGGACGGACGGCCCGAGGAAGGACACCGCTGTCTCCTGGCCGCCGCTGTCATGGCGCGACCGTTCCGGGGCATCCGGTGATGCATGAGGGCGATGACCACAAGACGTCTGCGGTGCCTGGGAGTTGTGCTGGCGGTGCTGCCCATCGCCGTGGGCTGCGGCGGGAGCGATGACCAGAAGCCCGGCTCCGCGGGGAAGTTCGGCACGTCCTTCTCCGCGGCGGTGGAGAGCCACCTCCTGATCACGACCGACAACGGGGTGCGGCTGCGCCCCGCCGACGGTGACCGGGTCGGCGTGGACGAGCATGTCGACGATCACTGGGCCCACCACGACGACACCTGGACCCTCGATCTGTCGTGCCCCGAACCGTCTGCGGACGGCACCCCGTGCCCCCGTATGCCGCAGGTCCGGATTCCCGACGGTGTGAGCGTCACGGTCACCGCCCGCAACGCCGGCGTCGATGTGGCGGGCGTGACCGGCACGTTGGACCTGACGACGGTCAACGGCGATGTGACAGTGACCCGTTCGGGACGCGACGACGGGAAGGTGCGGCTGTCCACCCGCAACGGCTCGGTGCGGGCCACGGGTCTCGCAGCGGGGAGGCTGTCCGCCGGGACCACCAACGGGGATGTGGCCCTGGCGTGCGCCGCGGCGCCTTCCGGTATCACCGCGGTGACCACGAACGGCTCGGTCGACGTCACCGTGCCGCACGACACGCCCGCCTACCGGGTGTCCGCGGTCACCGGGAACGGTCGCACCACGGTGACGGTCCCCACGCGCGACGCTGCCCGCAGCCGCACCATGACGCTGACGACGGTCAACGGGGACATCGCGGCACACCGGGACTGAACGTGCCGCGCACCGTACCGGAGATCGAAGTGACCCACCCAACTTCGGCCAGGACTCGACTGTTTGAGCCACCGAAAGATCAATAACCTGTTGCCGCAGACACGCATCTACCCCGAGGAGTTCCGTGTCCACTGCCCAGCAGGTGCCCGACATTCTCTCGCCCGAGTTCGCCGCGGACCCCTACCCGGCCTACGCGGTGATGCGGGAGAAGAACCCCCTGATCTGGCACGAGGCCACCCAGAGTTACATCATTTCCCGCTACGACGACGTGGAACGCGTCTTCAAGGACAAGAAGTCGCAGTTCACGACCGACAACTACAACTGGCAGATCGAGCCGGTCCACGGCAAGACGATCCTCCAGCTCAGCGGACGCGAGCACGCGGTACGGCGCGCACTGGTGGCCCCCGCCTTCCGCGGCAGCGATCTGCAGGAGAAGTTCCTGCCGGTCATCGAGCGCAACTCGCGCGAACTGATCGACGCCTTCCGGCACTCCGGCTCCGTCGACATCGTCAGCGACTACGCGACCCGCTTCCCGGTCAACGTCATCGCGGACATGCTGGGCCTGGACAAGGCCGACCACGCCCGCTTCCACGGCTGGTACACGGCCGTCATCGCCTTCCTCGGCAACCTCTCCGGCGATCCCGAGGTGACCGCCGCGGGGGAGCGCACCCGGGTCGAGTTCGCCGAGTACATGATCCCGATCATCCGCGAGCGCCGCGACAACCTGGGCGACGACCTGCTGTCCACGCTCTGCGCCGCCGAGGTCGACGGTGTCCGGATGAGCGACGAGGACATCAAGGCGTTCTGCAGCCTGCTGCTCGCCGCCGGCGGCGAGACCACCGACAAGGCGATCGCGAGCATCCTGACCAACCTGCTGATGCACCCGGACCAGTTGGCGGCGGTCCAGGCGGACCGGAGTCTGATCCCCGCCGCGTTCGCCGAGACGCTGCGCTACACCCCGCCGGTCCACATGATCATGCGGCAGTCGGCCACCGAGGTCGAGGTCGCCGGTGGCACCATCCCGGCGGGGGCCACGGTGACGTGCCTCATCGGAGCCGCCAACCGGGACGAGCGCCGCTTCCGCAACCCCGACCGGTTCGACGTCTTCCGCGACGACCTCAGCACGACGTCGGCGTTCTCGGCCGCCGCCGACCACCTCGCCTTCGCCCTCGGCCGGCACTTCTGCGTCGGCGCGCTGCTCGCCAAGGCGGAGGTCGAAGTCGGGCTGAACCAGTTGCTCGACGCCATGCCCGACCTCCGTCTCGCCGACGGCTTCGACCCGGTCGAGCAGGGCGTGTTCACCCGCGGCCCGCAGTCACTGCCGGTGCGCTTCACCCCGGTCACCGGCTGAGCGCCCCGGCGTCCTTCCGCCGTCGGTCCACGTCCTCCGCGGACACGGGGAGCCGCACCCCCCTCGCTGTGCCCGCGGAGGACACGCCCTAGGAGTCCGATGAAGATCTTGAAAACGCGTCCGGCTTGCCCCAGTTCAACCTGATTGACATTTACCGGCAACTTGGGGTGTACCGGGCGCTCGAAGCAAGATCTTCAGGAGACTCCTAGTGGACCGCGGGAGTGAACCGTACTGGCAGGGACGCCAGTCCGCGCATCCAGATGGACGGACGCCAGGTCAGCTCCTGCGTCTCCACGGCCAGCACGAGGTCGGGCAGGTGCTCCAGGAGCGTCTCCACCGCCGTACGCGCCATCACGTCCGCCAGGAGCGGTGCGGGATAGGGGCAGCGGTGCTCGCCGTTGCTGAACGACAGGTGCGCGGAGTTCTCGGCGCCGACATGCGACTCCGGCCAGATCTGCGGGTCGGTGTTGGCGGCGGCCAGCCCCAGGACGAGGCAGTCGCCCTCCCGGATGAGCCGCCCGCCGAGCTGCGTGTCGCGTACGGCCCAGCGCCCGATGAAGTTCTGGGTCGGGGTGTCCAGCCACAGCACCTCGTTGAGCGCGTCCCCGACGCTGACCCGGCCGCCGGAGACGTTGACCGCGAAACGCTCGTCGGTCAGCAGCAGACGCAGGGTGTTGCAGATCCAGTTGGCGGTCGGCTGCTGCGCCGCGGCGATGACGGAGATCAGGTCCTGCACGATCTCCTCGTCGCTGAGACCGGCCGGATCGAGCAGCATGCGGGAGGGGACGTCGGAGCCGGGGCGCTCCCGCTTCTCCTTCACCAGCCGCGTGATGCGCTCCCCGACGCGCAGGTACGCCGCCACCGGGTCGTCGCCCTCGCCGGCGTCGAGGGAGATCCGCAGGTCTTCGACGAGTTGCTCGGTGTCCGCGCTGCCCTGCGGCATACCGCACATCCACAGCACGGCTCGGGCCGGCAGGGCGTGCGCGTACATGCTCATCAGTTCGGCCTGACCACTGCCGGCGAACGAGGCGATCAGCTGCTCGGCGATCAGCTGGCACTCACGGGACAACTCGAACTGGTCGACACCCTCCAGCGCCTGCGTGATCACACCGGCCCGGCGCTGGTGCTCCTGCGCCTCGGTGAAGAGCACGGACGGCTGGTAGCCGACGAACGGCAGCAGGGGCCAGTCCGCGGGGATGTTCGGCCACTGGTTCCATCGCCGGGAGTCGCGCGCGAACAGCTCGTCGTGGCTGGTCACGTAGCAGACCTCGGGATAGCCGAGGACGAGCCAGGCCGGGATGTCGCCGTCGAGCAGCACCGGCGCGACCGACCCGTGGGCGCGGCGCATCGTGCGGTACAGCTGCGAGGGCGTCTGCTGGTACTCCAGTCCGCCCAGTTGCACGGCGTCGGCGTGCGCGGGGCAGCCGGGCGGCGGCGTGTTCGCGGACGAGGCGCCGGTGGTGTCGCTCACGGTGTTCTCTCCTGGGACAGTGCCAATGCGTAGAGGTGGTCCACGAGAGCGATGAGGACCTCCTTGCCCGACGACCTGACCCGTGCGTCGCAGTCGATCATGGGCACGTGCTCGCCGAGGGCGAGGGCCTGGCGGATCTCTTCGAGGGAGAACCGGTTCTGGTCGTCGTCGAACCGGTTGACGGCCACCACGAACGGCGTCCTGTGGTGTTCGAGCCGGTCTATCGCGTACCAGGAGTCCTCCATGCGGCGGGTGTCGACGAGGACGACCGCGCCCAGCGTGCCGGAGAACAACCGGTCCCACAGGAACCAGAAGCGTTCCTGGCCCGGTGCGCCGAACAGGTAGAGCACCATGCGCTGGTTGAGGCTGATGCGCCCGAAGTCGAACGCGACGGTGGTCGTGGTCTTGCGCTCCACCCCGGCCGTCTCGTCGACGCCCTGCCCGGCCTGTGTCATCACCTCTTCGGTGTTCAGCGGCCGGATCTCGCTGACCGAGCGCACCAGGGTGGTCTTGCCGACACCGAATCCGCCCACGACGACGATCTTCAGACCGGTCTCGGCGGCATCGGCCAGCGGCGTGCGCTGGGAGGGCAGCTCAGAGGTTGCGGAGCCCATGGAGCACCTCCTGGAGCAGGGCGGTTTCGGGGAGGGCCGCGACGGACTCGGCCGCGCGGGGGTGACGGGCGCTCACCTTGCCCATGGCATGGAGGTCGGCGAGAAGGATCCGTACGACGGTGATGGGCAGCTTCAGCTCGGCGGAGATCTCGACCAACGCCGTCGGATGCTGGCACATCTCCAGAATCCGGACGTGCTCGGACTGCATGCCGGCCGTGGGCTCGCACTCGCTGACGATCAGCGTCACCAGGTCGAACGTGTCGTCGGCCTCGCTGCGTCCGCCGGTGACCGTGTAGAGCCGATCGGGATCACCGATGTCCACGGGTTTGTGGATCACGCGGTGGTGCCCCTGGTGACGGGAGAGCGGGGCTCGGCCCGCAGATGCTCGCCGATCTGGTCGACCATCTCGGTCATCTGGTGGCCCACGACGCCCGGATCGGCGCTCTCCTCGGCGACGACCGCGAGGTGGGCGCCCTGGCCGGCCTCCACGATGAACAGCAGACCCCCGTGGAACTCGGTCATGGAATGCCGGACCCCGCCCGAGCCGTCGCCGAACTCCACGGACGCGCCCTGCGCGAGCGCCTGGATGCCCGAGCAGATGGCCGCCAGCTGGTCGGCCTGATCGAGCGTCATGTGCTCGGTCCAGCACAGTTTCAGGCCGTCCCGGGACAGGACGAGCGCGTGCCGCGTCCCGGGCGTGCGCTCCAAGAGGTTCGTCAAGAGCCAGGTGAGGCTGTTGTCAGTGGTCTCCATGGTGGGTGGGCCGGGTGATGACCGGTGAGAGGTCACCCGGCCCGTGCCTCCAATCCAACGAGGTACGGCGAATCCGTGCGGGGCGGGGTGGGCGGTGCTGCCCTGGGTCGTGCTGCTGAGTCGAGGCTGCTGAGTCGAGCCGGGTCGAGCGTCGGAAACCTAGTTTTCGGCTTCGGTGCCGGGCGCGGAGGGGGAGGCGCCGGTGGTGCCCCCGGTCTGCCGGCCGCGGTGGAAGGCACCGAACCGGCTTCCGGCGTCGCGCGCCGGACCCGGCTCGCGCTGCTTTGCCGGAAGCGGCTCGGCCGCCGGCTTCGGCCGGCCCCGCTCCGCCTCGGCCATGGTGCGGCCGGGAGCCCGGACGGGCAGTCCGTTGGGGGTGGCCGCGCTGCGCCTGCGGGGAACGTCGGCACGGGGCGCCACGTCCGCGGGCGCGACCGGCTGCGGGCGCACCGGGAGGGGGTCCTCCTCGACCGCGGGGGCGTGCGTGGCCGGGACCTCCGCGGTACGGAGGGGTCGTTCGGGAACTGCCGGATCGCGCTGCTGGGCCACGAGCTGGGGCGGGAGGAGGACGACGACGCCGGTGCCGCCCCGGGAGGAGGGCCGGTAGTTGACGCTGATGCCGTACTTGGCGGCGAGTCGTCCCACCACGCCCAGACCGAGCCGGGTGCCCTGCAGCGAGGCGAGGTCGGTGACCTTGCCCGACACCGACTCCTCCGCCCGGCGCATGGCGGCGTCGGACATCTTCAGGCCGCTGTCCTCGATGGTGACGACGAGGCCGGCGCTGCGCTCCTCCACGTACACGTGGACCTCGTCGATCGGCGGGGAGAAGTTGGCGGCGTTGTCCATGAGTTCGGCCAGCAGGTGCATCACGCCCTCGGCCGCGAAGCCCGCGATGGCGGCCTTGCTGGAGTTGTGCAGACGGACCCGCCGGTAGGCGGCGATACGGCCGACGGCGCCGCGCAGGACGCTCTCCATCACGATCGGCTTGTTCCAGACGCGGCTGGAGCGGCCGCCCATCAGCAGCGCCAGCCGGTCGGTCATGAGGCCCAGCTGGGAGGTGCTGTGGTCCAGGCGCAGCAGGTCACCGAAGACGTCCTCGCCATGCCGGTCCTGCATCTCCCGCAGGTCGGCGAGCATGCTGACGGTCTTGGCCTGGACCCGGCTGAGCGCCTTCGCGGAGGCGGCCTGGGCTGCGGCGGAGCGGCGTTCGCTGTAGGCGAGTTCGCGGACGAACGATTCGGCCGGGGCACGCAGCAGGGGGTTCTGCGGCCAGTCGAACTTGGTGAGGACCGTGTCGGCGGAGCTCCCCTCCCGCAGCAGCGCCACCGCTGCGGGCAGCGTGTGGTGGGTCAGGCGTTCCAGTTCCTTCGTCCCGTCGGCGAGTTCGCGCCGCATCGCGTCGAGTTCGTTCTGTGCCGAGGCGGCCCGCCGTACCGCCTCGGCCATCTCGGTGGCGAAGACGTGCAGCATCTGACGCAGGTGCAGGTCGGAGGGGGCGGGGACACCGGACAGGGCCTCGTCGGCGTTCGCGCCGTTCTTCACCTGCCGGGCCACGGCCGGCAGGGCCACGTCGACCAGCTGAGCCGCCTCGACGCTCTGCTGCGTCCAGTTGTTCCTGGTCGTCTCCAGTTCGCCGCCCCGCGCCGCTGCCTGGCGGCGCGCACGGCGCAACAGGACCGAGGCGCTGACGGTGACGGCTGTGAGACAGCACCAGGCGACGACCGCCGTGCCCAGGACCCAGGAGCGGGCGGCGTCGGGAGCGAGGGCGACTGCCGCTCCGGCGCCCACGGCCGTCAGGACCAGGACCACGGGGAACACGGCCGGAGAGGAGCGCGTCCCGTTCGCAGAGCGCTGACGGGGTCGGGCAGGCACTGGCATTCCGCGGTCCCTCGGTCCGTGAGAGCAGGAGTACGTGGACGACTGACACATCGCCGAGAACCCGGAAGACGGATGACCATCTTCCAGATCGAGCACGCCGCTCATGCTAGTCACCGCGCCGACCTGGAGTACCCCGGCAGGAGCCCGAGCGGGCACGGAAGCTCACTTCGTCGTGAAAGGGCCATGGCAACAGAATCGTGTGGTAATCGCATCAACGGACTTGGAGTGATCCCGGACGTACGCAGGGCGGCGCATTCTGGCGCTTTGCGATCTTCTTGAGGCTTCCGGAGAGTGCTCACGGCCAGCCCGAGGGGTGCATTTTCAGCCAACTACCGTCACGGGCGGGCCGCGCCGACGGCGTCCCGGCCGGCGTTCCTCTGAGCTTCACATCACGCGAACCGGTTCGACGGTTGGACCTGGTGGCGGCAGACGGCGTCGACATGCTCCGCCATGCCGTCACCGGCTCAGGTGCGGACCCAGCGGTGGTAGGCGTCCAGGTCGACGTTGCTGCCGCAGATGATGGTGGCCACATGGCGGCCGGCGAAGCGGTCACGGTCTTCCAGGATGGCCGCGACACCGAGGGCCGCTGAGGGTTCGACGACCAGGCCCGCCCGCTCCAGAAGCATCCGCATGCCCGTGACGATGGACGCCTCGTGGACCAGGACGGCGTCGTCCGCCACCATGAGCAGGTCGTCCAGGACTGCGGGGATGGGTTTCCGACCGGCGACGCCGTCGGCGATGGTGTCGGTCGAGTCGGTGGTGATGACCCGGCCCTGGTGCCAGGAGCGGGTCAGCGCGGGCGCGCCGAGGGGCTGCACACAGATCACCTCGACGTCCGGCGAAAGGGTCTTCAGGACGTAGCCCACACCGGTGGCCATCGCGCCGCCGCCCAGGGCGATCAGGACCGCGTCGAAGGAGGACACAGCGCTCGCCAGTTCCAGGCCGATGGTTGCCGCGCCCTCGCAGGTTTCGATGTCGAGGCTGTCCTCGACCAGCCGGACGCCGCGTTGTTGCGCGATGCTCACGGCCCGTTCGCGGGCCGCCTCGAAGTCGCCGTCGACCAGCTCCAGTTCCGCGCCCAGCGCGCGGATCCGATCGAGCTTGGCAGCGGGCGCTCTGCGTGATGCCACGACCGTCACGTCGAGGCCGCGGCGCTGACCGGACCAACCGAGTGCCTGGCCGAGGTTGCCGGCGCTGGCGCACACCACGGCTGTGCCGCCCTGGTCGGTCAGCAGAGCGGCGACAAGTTCGGTGCCGCGGCCCTTGAAGCTGCGGACCGGGTTCGCCGTTTCCAGCTTGATACTCACCGTGCAGCCGAGTTCGCGCCCCAACGCGTCGCACTGGTACAGCGGACTGTCCAGAAAGACCGGGTCAATATGCTGGCGGGCCGCGCGGATCCGGGCGAGATCGAGACGGGTTGTGAGCATGGCCAGCAACGTAGCGCACTGCGGTGTCGCCGACACGCTTGTCCAGGCGGACGCCGATCCGACACGCTCTCGCCCGGCCCCGTCACCTGGGTGATCGGCCGGCAGGTCCCGCCCGTCGCGCTCCCTCACCGCGACAACGTCCAGGGGCGACAGCCCGATGTCGCGTGCAGCGACGAGGATTTGCGCGCGCCGTCGGTGTGACCGTGGTGCTCGGAGAGAGTGGCTTGACGCCACCGCGAACCGCGTCACGGCGAGCTCGAACGGCGCTGGTGGCTCCGACCCCCTCCACCTCGCGGAGGTCTATGGGCTCGACGTATCGACGAGAAGACCGCGACGCGCTACGCGGACCCCGCACGTGCTCTGCTGGTGCAGGCCGCCGGACAGTCATCCCGAGTAGTCCGTCGCCCTTCGTCCACCTGCCACCCGATCGGCGCAGCATGGCTCCCGGAGGGCGGGGCAACGGCACGGTCGGCCCTCAGGCGTCTTCCTCCCGCGCCGAGGGCTGCACGGGTGGGTGTCGCAGTCATCCCGACTCGGCTGCGGCACCGCCCTGGCTGCCTGCCCTCACCTGGACGACCCGTGAGGTGTGAGCGAGGACGCGGGGGTCACCCGGCAGTACGAGGGTTGGGCATACAGCCCTCGGGGGCTCTTCGCCGTCTTACGGACGGCGAAGAGCCGTCCCTTCCGTCCCCTCCTGTGTGCCTTTCACGCCGTGGTGAGGGTGTCTTGCCTGATGCGACGGTGGCCGCCGGGTCATCGGTGTCCTCACGGCGGGCACGCGGCGGCAGCACGGGGGGCACGCGGCGGCGGCGCGTGAGGCCAGGCCGGCAGGCCCTGCTCGCTCTCGCCCTCCTGCGCGTCCCGCCAGGCCGTCCGGGGCTCGGGCGGCACCGGCCGGACGAGGCCTACGCCGATGAACCCGTTGGCCACCCGGGTACGCACCGAACTCGTGAATGCATTCCGCGCGATGAGGGTCCCGTACAGCCGACGCTGGTCAGACCGTAGGGCAGATTCGCGTCAGCACCATGGGACGCAGGACCCGTCGCGTGGGTCAGTCAGTGCCATTGCGCGGTGGATGCGGCGCGTCACGAGGTAGGTGTACGGCGACTGGCCGTAGGCGAGCTGGAACCGCCGGCTGAGGTCCCCGGCCGGCAGACCCACGGCGCGGGCCAGCGCTGGGACGTCCAGTGGCTGGGTGTACTGCCGGTCGATCTGGTCGCGGACGCGGCGCAGCCGCGCAAGGTCGTGCAGGCGCTGTGCGGTCACACGTGCGCGCGTCCATGCCGGGTGACACATGAGCGAACCTCTTTCCGCCGGTGGTTTCCGTACGGGTGTCCGTGCCGGGGGCGCCGAGCGCCTCCGTCTGGTGGGTGGCGGGCGGTGGCCGGTGGGCGGTGGGCGAAGGAGCTTCGGCGCGCTGACGGCCCGGTCCCGGTCGGTGACCGGACGCCCCGGCCACGTTCTAGCGGACTTCCTGGATGCGGATCAGGTTGCCCGCGGGATCGCGGAAGGCGCAGTCGCGGATTCCGTACGGCTGCTCGGTCGGTTCCTGGACGACCTCGGCGCCGCCGGCTCGTAGCTTCTCGAAAGTGGCGTCGAGGCCGGGGGCGGCCAGCATGATCCAGCCGTAGGTGCCCTTGGCCATCATCTCGGCGATGGTGCGGCGCTCGTCCTCGGTGATGCCGGGGTCGGCGGCCGGGGGCGCCAGGAGGAGGGACGTGCCGGGCCGGCCGGCCGGGCCGACGACGATCCACCGCATCGTGCCCTGCCCGACGTCGCTGCGGACCTCGAAGCCGAGCAGGTCGCGGTAGAAGGCCAGGGAGGCGTCCGGGTCGTTGTGGGGGAGGGAGACCGTGTGGAGAGTGATGTCCATGGCACTCACCGTAGGTGCGGCCCGGTGACCGGCGCTTCTCGATACCTGACCCGTTCGGTTGCCCTTCTCACGGCTGGTGTCCGGCGCTCCGCCGTGGAGGGAGAGTGGAGGGCGATACGCGCGTGACTGTTCACGGGATGCCGACGGGCCCGGACGGTGCCTCCTGCCCGGCTGCCGCCCCTGTCAGGCCGGTGTGAGTTGTCGGGGGTGTCCGGTGCGTCTCCGCCCACGTTCCCGCTCCCGGCCGGTGTGCGGCTGCCTGCCCGCTGCTGATCGTGTGAGGCTTCGCCGCGTCCGGCGCTCGCGTCACGCCGCGGATCCGGGCGCCCTGGGAGGGCTCATCAGGCCTTGCGACGAGAGGCAGAAAAATATGCCGGCCGGTGATGTCGAGAATCCGTGACCGGCTCCGTCCCCGTAGTGAACGCGACCACAATGGGTCGCACCAGTACCGAGGAGACTTCCGATGGCCAAGTACCTGCTGCTGAAGCACTACCGCGGCGCCCCGGCTCCGGTCAATGACGTGGCCATGGACCAGTGGACGCCCGAGGAGATCTCGGCCCACGTGCAGTACATGAACGACTTCGCGGCCCGGCTGGAGCAGACCGGCGAGTTCGTCGACGGCCAGGCACTCGCCCCCGAGGGGACGTGGGTCCGGTTCGACGGCGAGGGGCGCCCGCCGATCACCGACGGCCCGTTCGCCGAGACCAAGGACCTCATCGCCGGCTGGATGGTGATCGACGTCGACAGCTACGAGCGCGCCGTCGAGCTGGCCGGGGAACTGTCGGCCGCCCCCGGAGCGGGCGGGAAGCCGATCCACGAGTGGCTCGAGCTGCGCCCGTTCTACGGCGTGTCGCCCACCATCACGGAGTGATCCTGAGATGAACGAGGTCCTGCTCCGCAGCCTCACACCGAGCGTGCTCGCCATCCTCGTCCGCCGCGGAGCCGACTTCGCGGCGGCCGAGGACGCCGTGCAGGAAGCGCTGGTCGAGGCGGTCCGCGTCTGGCCGGCCGACCCGCCGCGGGATGCGAAGGGCTGGCTGGTCACCGTGGCCTGGCGCAAGTTCATCGACGCGACCCGCGCGGACGCCGCCCGGCGCCGGCGTGAGGACCTCGCCGACGAGGAGCCGGTGCCCGGGCCCACGCCCGCGGTGGACGACACGCTTCAGCTGTACTTCCTGTGCGCCCACCCGTCGCTGACGCCGTCGTCCGCGGTCGCGCTCACACTGCGCGCTGTGGGCGGGCTGACCACCCGCCAGATCGCCCAGGCCTACCTGGTGCCCGAGGCGACGATGGCGCAGCGCATCAGCCGGGCCAAGCGCACCGTCTCCGGCGTGCGGTTCGAGCAGCCCGGCGACGTCGCCACCGTGCTGCGCGTCCTCTACCTGGTCTTCAACGAGGGCTACTCCGGCGACGTCGACCTCGCCGCCGAGGCCATCCGGCTCACCCGGCAACTCGCCGCCGCGATCGACCACCCCGAGGTGGCGGGACTGCTCGCCCTCATGCTGCTCCACCACGCCCGGCGCTCGGCCCGGACCGCACCCGACGGCAGCCTGGTGCCGCTCGCCGAGCAGGACCGCGGCCGGTGGGACACGAAGTCGATCGCCGAGGGCGTCGCGATCCTGCAGGGGGCCCTCTCCCGCGACCGGCTGGGCGAGTTCCAGGCCCAGGCCGCCATCGCGGCACTCCACGCGGACGCGCCCACCGCCGAGGAGACCGACTGGGTGCAGATCGTCGAGTGGTACGACGAACTCGTACGCCTGACCGGCAACCCCATCGTCCGGCTCAACCGCGCGGTCGCCGTCGGCCAGGCCGACGGACCGCGCGCCGGCCTGGCGGCGCTCGCGGAGCTGGACGACGCACTGCCCCGCCATGCCGCGGTGGCGGCCTACCTCCACGAACGCGACGGCGACCTGACGACGGCGGCACGGCTGTACGCCGAGGCCGCCCAAAAGGCACCCGACCTGGCCGAGCGCCACCACCTGACACGTCAGGCCGCCCGGCTCAACGCCCGCCTCTGTGGCTGACCGGCCGCACTCGGTTCGTCCCCCGACCACAGTTCGCCTCCTCCCAGGGGCAGTGGGCGGGCGGCCCTAAATCATTTCGCCCGTGCCCGCCTCGTCCGATACGGTCGCGGGGTTGTTTTCACTGCTGGGAGCCCATGGGGTTCGCGTGTGGACTCTCCGGCGGTTCTCAGGCTGAGAGCAGGTTTCGTTATGGCATGTCGTATCAGTGAGCTCGTCCTCGGTTGCCGGGATCCTGAGCTGCTGGCGCGGTTCTGGTGTGAGGTCCTGGACTTCGTCGTGCTCGATCGTGAGGATGACGGCACGTTGGAGATCGGGCCCCGCGAGGGGTTCGGTGGTCCGCAGCCGACGATCATCCTCAGTCGCAGGGATGAGCCGGAGCAGGGGAAGTCCCGGCTGCACATCGACGTCAACGCCACCGACCGCGATCAGGACGCCGAACTCGAACGCCTTCTGAAGCTCGGCGCGCGCCCGGCCGACATCGGCCAGACAGGGCAGGAGCAGTGGCATGTCCTGACCGACCCCGAGGGCAATGAGTTCTGCCTGCTCAAGGCCCGCCTCAATCCACTCTGATGCTCATCCCCCTCTGATGCTCATCGCCACGCCACGCCTCGGCACCAGTCCGGGACGTCCCGGACTGCGTACGGCTCCAGTCCAACCCTGGCCTTGACCCTGGCCCTTGTCTGGCCCTGGTCAGCCCCTGCGACGGTGGCGCTGGCGCCAGCTCGCCAGGTTGTGGATCCACTCGAAGAGCGGCTCGGCGCCGTCGCCTGTCGGGTTGTCGAGGGTGATGTCGGTGCCGGCGACGTAGCCGTCGACACCGGCCGGCTGCGACGAGAGCTCCGCACACGCCGGTGACACAGGGTGCGGGGCCCGTCCACTGCGACAAGCACCCCCCTCGGGGCCGGCCCTCCGGCGAGCTCGCCGTGCGCGGCGAAGCCGCCATCCGGCTCCCCGCGCCCGCCCGTCACCGTCGGCCGTCTCTCAGCACACGAAGGCGCACAAACCTGCGAGGTGATCACCCGATGGTGAGTTCCTCCGTGCTGTCCGTGGGCGGGACGGGACGCTGTGATGCGGCGGCGCGTGACCGGCACCGCCGCGGCAACCAGTGAGCAGGGGAGCGGTATGACGCAAGAGGACGGACGGAGCGGGGGACCGGCCGGGCAGGCGGTGCTGCTCGCGGCGGGCGTTGCCGACCTGGCGGTGAGCTGCCTCGGCTCGGCGGTGGGCAGTGTGCGGGGATTGCTGGGCCGCTCGGACGCGGGGGAGCTGGCGGCTGACGCGCGGCGGGATCTCACAGCGCGCGGGCGGCTGGCCGTGGACCGGTACGCGGTGGTGCCCCCGGCCCATCTGGAGGTCCTCGCCCAGCGGGTCCTGGCGCGGCGGGCCGGTGCCGGTGGCTGACCGGGAGGAGACTGCCGCCCTCAAGTCGCGCGTGGACCAGGTGCTGGGCCGGTTCGTGGCGCAGGAGACGGATCAACTGCTGGCCATCGACGCCGATCTGGGCCCGGTGGCCGATCAGGTCGAGGCGGCGGTGGCACAGGGCAAGCGGCTGAGGGCGGCGTTCTGCTACTGGGGCTGGCGGGCGGCAGGCCAGCCCGACAGCGACGCGCTGGTGCGGGCGGCGGCATCCATGGAACTGGTCCACGCCGCCGCGGTCGTCCACGACGACATCATCGACGACAGCAGCCTGCGGCACGGCGGGCCCACCGCGCACGTCGCCCTGCGCGCCGCGCTGCGCGGGCGTCCCCGCAGCACGACCGCGGCCCGGGCGCTGGCGATGCTGGTGGGGGACCTGCTGATGTCGCTGGCCGGCCAGTTGTTCGCCACCAGCGGCCTGCCCGCGGCCTACCTGGCCCGGGCCCGCCCCCTGTGGGCGGCGCTGGCCAGGGAGCTGATCGCGGGTGAGTGCCTGGAGCTCCTGCGCACGGGCGGCGAACCGGACACGGCGCAGTCTTTGCAGGTGATCCGGTACAAGAGCGCGAAGTACACCGTCGAGCAACCGTTGTTGATCGGAGGGGTGCTGGCCGGCGCCGGACAGCGACTGCGGGAGGGCTACTCCCGCTACGGGCTGCCGCTGGGCGAGGCGTTCCAGCTGCGGGACGACCTGCTGGGCCTGTTCGGGGACACGGCCCTGACCGGCAAGGCCAACACGGACGACCTGCGCGCTCACCGGCCCACCGCGCTACTGGCGGAAACCTGGAAAGCGGCCGGCGACGTCGACCGGGAGCGCCTGCGGACGCTGCTGGGCCGGCGCGATGCGGGGACCGACAGCCTCACCGCGGTACGTGAGGTGATGAGCCGGCTGAAGGCACCCGACCGGATCGAACGGATGATCACCGTGCGGGTGGAGGAAGCCACCCGCGCCCTGGACGACCTCGACCTCCCCGCACACGCCGCACAAGCCCTCACCCACCTGGCGCACGCCGCCGCCGTCCGCCGGCACTGAACATGCGGCGGGACGGCACCCCGCCATCCTCCTGGCGCCTCCGCCCGGCCACCCCAGCCGTTCCACCCGCTCCAGCGGTTCACTCGCCCCAGCTGTCCCAGCTGTCCCAGCTGCCCCAGCGCCCCAGCTGCCCCAGCGCCCCAGCTCGCCCTGCCTCGCCACACCTCTGACCGGGAGCCTGTGATGACCTACACCATGGCGTCGATGGACGCCTTGCGCACCAGCGGCGACGAACTCGCCGACGCGACGGTGGCCGCCCTCTTCGAACGGGGTCAGGTGGGCACGTTCAACACGTTGATGCGCTACGTGTCGACCGCCGGAGCCCCGCTGCCCGACGGACTGCCCGAGGTGGCGCGGGAGTACCTGCACGCCACCGGTGCCCCGCCGGCGTGGGTCGACTGGGGCGAGATGGAGAAGGCCAGGCTGTTCTTCATCGACAACAACGTGCACATCTCCACGGCACTGTCCTTCGCCTCCATGCCCGCCTGCTACCTCGTCCCGCACGTGGCGAAGCTGCTGGCGACGACGCACGCGCTGGACTACCCCTCCAAACGGATGGCGGAGACCGGGCAGTTCACCGTCTACCTCATGCAGCCCGGTGCGTTCGAGGCCGGCAGTCCCTTCATCCCCGCCGCCCAGAAGGTCCGTCTGCTGCACGCCTCGATCCGGCACCACCTCGCGCGGGACAACCGCTGGGACAGCGACAGCCTGGGTGTGCCGATCTGTCAGGAGGACCTGATCGGCGGCCAGATGTTCTTCTCGCTGCTGGTACTGGACTCCCTGCACCGGCTGAACATCCACATGAGCACCGACGGCGCGCAGGCTTACCTGTACGCCTGGCGGGTGGTCGGCGCGATGCTCGGCGTCGACCAGAGCCAGGTACCCATGGACATGGCCTCCGCCCGCCAGTTCCTCGATCTGTACATGCTCCGTCATATGGGACCGAGCGAGGACGGCGCCCGTCTCACCCGCCAGCTGACCACTCTGTACGAAGAGATCGTCCCCGGCACCTTCTTCGACCCGCTGGTCTCCGCCCTGATCCGCCATCTCATCGGCGACACCTGCGCCGACTGGCTGGATGTCGCACGCACGCCCTGGGACACCGCCGTGAAGGCCGTTCCCCACCTGCTCGGCGCCCTGGAGAGCATCGAGGACCGCTCCCCGCTCGGCGCCTGGGCGCTGGACCGCCTCGGCCACCTCACCACGATGTTCGAGCTGTCCTCCCTCACCCGCGGCCGCGTCATGCACTACGCGATTCCCGAGCACCTGAAGAAGGACTACGGCGTCTCCGCGACGGTACCCCGCACCCACCGCTGGACCCCGCCCCCGCCGGCAACCACCCCGGGCTGACCCGCGTGGCCCGGGCGGGGGTCGCCCTGGCGGCGTCCATGACGACCGAAGAACTCGCCTCACGCGTCACAGGCTGACGCGGTTGACACGCTGCTTTTCGCATCTGCGGCCGGCGCGGCAGGGCCCGGCGTGCCCGGGGCCGCGTCATCCGGCACCGGCGCACAGGGCGCGGTCCACGAGCCCGCGGACCGCTCGCTCGGCCGCGAGAAACGCAGAGCGAAGGTGTCGGCCTCGGCGACCGTGCGCCGCAGCGCGGTCTCGAACAGGCCGGTGTCGAGGGGCCCGTGGATCTCCACCGCCT
>NZ_JBSFTY010000081.1:0-37096 GCF_053591515.1 Streptomyces sp. NPDC003011 | reverse complement strand
TCCACACCAGGCCAGAAGGCCCTCACCCATTTCAAGATCGATCAGCCGTGAGCCCTGTCACCGTCCACAACCTCCCGGGACAGAACACCTAGGGCGTGATAGACGGCCCCCATGCCGACGCACCGCTTGATCATCGTGCCGAATCCGATGTCGTTGCCGCCGATACCGAGGGTGACAAGACGGGTCCTTGCGGAAAGCGCCGTGAACTGGGCGGGATTGGTGCCCTCGTCCGTGCGCTGAGGTGCGGTGAGATCGGCGATGGTCGCGCCGCTGCAGCTCATGTCGCGGAACTCGGATGCGCTGATGCCGAGTTGGCGGGCGACCAGGGACGGGTAGTTGTGGTCGGAGCGGGCACAGCCGGCCGGGGTACCCGTATGTCCGGGGATCATCGGGCCGGCGGTGTAGGAGTCGCCAAGCGCGACGTATGGCCCCTTGGACGCGGCGAGCGCCGCCGTCGCCGTCGCCGTCGGGAGGTTGTCGTCGCCGTCGTGGCGTGCGACGCCGACCGCGGTGGCCAGGGCTCCGCAGGCGAGGAGAACGCCGGCCAGGGCGGTTCGCAGCTGAGTGGTCATCAAGGTGTTCTGCCTTCCGGTTCGGACATGACCGCGATGCGCGGGTGAGGGTGGCGGCCGGCTGTCGGGGGCCGCGGTGCCGGAGCGGTGGGAGCGAGGACGGCATCTTCCGAACCGTCCGCTGTGGGGAAGCCGGTGGGGTGTGCGTGCGCCGCGCGGGTTTCCGCGCGCCGAGCGAGCAGGAGGACGCCGCGGCCCGCGAGCGCGGCACCCGTAGCGGCGAGGAGCGTTCCGGGCAGGCCGCCGTGGATTCGCTCACCGAGGAGCGTCATGCCGATCAGAGCAGCGCCAGGGGGAATGACTCCGGGCCCGGCGGCGAGCTGGGGGAAGCTCGAACCGCCGGGCCCGGAGCGCGCCGACCTCCTCCCCTGGGGGTTCGGCGCGGTCGGGACCGTCGCCGCTCCGGCGGCCCCGGTCTGCGGGGTTCAGCGAATGGGGACGGGCTCTGTGACCGGCTGTTCGGTCTGCGTCGTGTCGCTGTGTGGGGCGACCTTGTGGCTGAGCTTCTCGCCCTCGACGTCGATGTCCGGCAGCAGCCGGTTCAGCCAGCGCGGCAAGTACCACGCCTTGTCGCCCAGCAGCGACAGGACGGCCGGCACGATGGCCATGCGGACGACGAAGGCATCGAAGAGAACCGCGATCGCGAGCCCGAACCCGATCATCTTGATCATCGACTCCTGGGCTCCGACGAAGCCGGAGAACACCGCGATCATGATCAACGCGGCCGCCACGACCACCCGGGCGCTGTGCCGGAACCCCGAGATCACCGCGACCTTGGCCGCGTCTCCATGGACGTAGGACTCACGGATCCGGGAGACGAGGAAGACCTCGTAGTCCATCGCCAGGCCGAACACGATGCCCACCAGGAAGATCGGCATCATGCTCATGATCGGGCCGGTGGTCTCGACCCCCAGCAGGCTCGCGCCATGGCCCTGCTGGAAGACCAGGACGACCGAGCCGAGGGCGGCGAGCACCGAGAGCAGGAAGCCGAGGGCCGCCTTGACCGGCACCAGCAGGGAGCGGAAGACCAGCAGCAGGAGCACGATCGCCAGACCGACCACGACCGCCAGGTACGGGACGAGCGCGCCCTGCACCTTCTCGGCGACGTCGATGTCGAGTGCGGTCTTGCCGGTGACCTCGAAGCTCGTGCCATCGGCCTTCGCCTCGATGCCGGGACGCTCGTCGCGGATGGTCTTGACCAGGTCCTTGGTCTTCTCGTCCGTGGGGCTGGTGGACGGGGTGGCGGAGAACACCGCCGCGTCACCGGCGGAGTTGAAGCGGGGCGCGGACACGGACACGACTCCGTCGGTGGCACCGATGTCTTTCGAGATCACCGCCACGGCGGCCTTCGGGTCCGTGGCTCCCTTTGCGTCGACCACGACGGTCAGCGGGCCGTTGACGCCGGGGCCGAAGCCCTTGGCGAGGTCGTCGTAGGCGCGGCGCTCGGTGGTGGAGGTGGGCTTGGCCTCATCACCCGGCATGCCCAGCTGGAGGTTCATGACCGGGGCGGCGACGGCACCCAGGCCCACGACGCCGAGCAGCAGGACGGGCAGCGGGTGGCGTACGACGGTCCGCGCCCACCGGGAGCCCCCGTTGTGCTCTTTGCGCTGCGTCCTCCGGTAGCGCTGGGAGTTTCTGCGCGCCCCGCGCGAAAGCACCGCGTTGGGCCAGAAACCCAGCAAGGCGGGTACGAGCGTCAGGCAGACCAGCACGGACAGCAGCACCGCGCCCGCGGCGGCCAGACCCATCTTGGTGAGCATCGGGATGCCCACGACGAACAACCCGGCGAGCGCGATGACGACGGTCAGTCCGGCGAAGACGACCGCCGAGCCGGCCGTTCCCACGGCCAGTCCCGCCGCCTCCCTCGGTGCATGCCCCTTGGCGCGTTCCTCCCGGTAGCGGGAGACCACGAACAGGGCGTAGTCGATGCCGCAGGCCAGGCCGAGCATGGTGGCCAGGGTGCCGGTGCTGTCGGACAGGCCGAACACGCTGGAGAGCGCCAGGATCCCTGTCATGCTGACGGCGACCCCGATGATCGCCGTCAGCAGGGGCAGCCCTGCCGCGGCCATCGACCCGAAGGTGATCAGCAGCACCAGCGCGGCCACGGCGATGCCGATCACCTCGGTCGTGCCGCCCGCCGCGGGCTGCTCGGCCAGAGCGTTCCCGCCGACCTCGACGGTCAGCCCGGCATCGCGGGCCTGGTCGACGGCGCGCTCCAGGTGCTTCTTGCTCGCGTCGGACAGGTCGCCCGCGGACACCTTGAAGGTCACCGTCGCGTACGCCGTCGTGCCGTCCTTGCTCACCGCCTTGGCCTGGAAGGGGTCCACGGCACCGGCGACCTGCGTGCCATCGGCGGCCGCGTCGACGAGGTGCTCGATGGTCTTCTTGTTCTCTGTCGCGGTCACCTTCTCACCGCCGGGCGCGACGAAGACGATCCGGGCGCTCGCGGCGTCGGCGACGGAGCCGGGGAAGCGATGTTCCAGCAGGTCGAACGCCTTCTGGGACTCGATGCCGGGGGCGGTGAACCCCTCGTCCTCGGCCGTGGACGCCTGCGAGGCGGCGAAGCCGACGCCGCCCAGTACGGCCACCCACAACAAGGCGACGAACCATCGCCACCGGAAAGACGCACGGCCCAGGTGATACAGGACAGTTGCCATGGCGGGAGGAGCCTCCAGATCAGCGGTCGGGATGACAGGGTTCGAAGAACCGCCTCACCCTCGCGTCTGTACAGGTCAGAGGTCGGTGAGGAACGCTCCTTCGGTGTCCTCCACGATTCCGCGAGACGATCTCCGCCACGAGGGAGACCTCTCCCCGAAGAGAGGTGTAGCCCGCTACACCATCGGCCCTTCTGCGCAGGCTCGAGAATCGTCACGCACTCCACGTGCGACCTGCTGATCCGCCAGCGCGGGCGCAACCGCCGGAAGCCCCGCACCGGCCTCGGCTCATCGTCCGCGGCCGATCGCCCGGCCTGAACAGGAGCGGCCGGGCGGGCTCGGCCGAAGCAGCTGACCACCGCGTACGCGGGCAGGAAGCAGCTGGTGATCCAGTCGTGGGAGTCGATGACGCCCTTGGCCGAGCGTCCTTTCGACCTGCCCTGTTTCGTGCGTCGTTCGCGATAGAGACGGGTGCGGGCATCACGGCGGACGCGTGTCACGAGGATGCGGTAGAGGGCGGCGTTGGCTTGCCGGTTGCCCCGCGGTTGAGCCTCCGGCGCTGGGTCTTTCCGGATGACTGCTCGACAGGGCTGACGCCGCACAGAGCGGCGAATGATGCCTCGCTGGCCAGCTGTTCCGGGTTGTCACCGGCGGCGATCAGCAGGGCAGCGGCACTGTCGGGCCCAACGCCGATGATGCCCAAGAGCTGCGGACGGCGGCGATGGACGGCCTTGCTGACGGGACAGAGCCGTTCGCTGCACAGACCCGCAGCGGCCGCTGACCACGCCGTCGAGACATCAGCTGCCCGTCGTGACAGTCCGCTCCGTCGAGAACGCTCCCCAGGTGCCGTCCGGCAACCGCGGTCTGATCCTCACGGCGTACGTCTTGCCTTCTTCCGTGCCCAGGTGGACGGTGTGCCTCGCCCGTTCCTCGGGCGCGTCGTCGCTCCCGGCCAAGGTCGTCACGAACACCTCGTCGAGGTAGACCTGGTACTCGGCCTCGAGTGCGTCCGTCCGGGGCGGCGTCCACGACAGGTCCAGGTAGTACGCCTTGTCCTTCGGGTCCTTGCGCACCGAGGCCCGGAAGTCCTCGGGCTCCGCCCCGTCGCCGCCCTCGCCCTGAGCGGTGGTCAGTCGTAGAGGTGCACTGGCAGGGGAGAGCTTGTCCGCCGCGTCCCTGGCACGCACCGTGAGGACGTAGTCGGTGCCCGGGCGGAGACCGGTGAGGACGGTCCTCGTCTGCGCACCGTCGACCGTGTGCATTCTCGCGTCGCCCTGGTAGATGTCGTACGAGACGACTCGCTGGTCGTCCGTGGAGGCGGTCCAGCTCAGGTCGGCGGCTCGCGATCCGTCGGCCGCTCCGCGCAGCGGGCCGGGGCGGGTCGGCGGTCTGCCGTCCTCGGCGGGCGCGGTGAGGGTGGTGACGGGGACCTTGCGGCTAGGGGTGGAGTAGTTGCCGGCGGTGTCTCGGGTGCGGACGGTGAACACGTAGTCGGCGGACGGTTTCAGGCCGGCGATGTCGACCATGGTGCGGTCCGCGTCGACCTCCTTGACCTTCTTCCCGGCCAGCAGGACCTCGTACGCCTCCACAGTCTCGCCGTCCTTGGCGGCCTTCACCCGCTTCCACATGACGTGGACGGTGGTCGCACTGCTGGACTGCGCGGTGACCCCGGTAGGGGCCGCAGGCGGCCGCTCGTCATCGCTGCCGCACGCCGTGAGCGCCAGCAGGGCGACGGAGCAGGACAGGAGAACGGCAGGCCGGAGCCCGGGTGTGCGGGACACGGGCATGGCTTTCCTCCGAGGCCGGAGTGAGGACCAGATCATGTCAACCTTCCGGACCACGCGATCGGCGGAGATGGCGGAAGAAGGGGAGAAGAGGGCGGGTAGGCCCGCCGTTGACGGCGAGGTGTGCCCCGGTGCGGACCGTTCAGCGGCCGACGGCGCAGGCGTCCCCGTTGAGCGTGAACCGCGGCGGCGGCGAGGAGTCACCGGTGTGGCCGGCGAGGTAGCCAAGGGTGATGTGCGCGCCGGGAGCGATCGTGGCGTTGTGCGAGGCGTCGGTGGCCGTGACCGTGTTGCTTCCCTGCGTCAGGTCGGTGTTCCAGTCGGAGGTGACGGTCTGCCCCAGAGCCAACGGGAACCTCAACGTCCAGCCGTTCACCGGGACGGTGCCGGTGTTGGTGACCGTCAGGTCGACCGTCGTACCGGTCCCCCACGTCCGCACGGTGCGATCCACGCGACAGGTGGGTTCCTCCCGCGCGAAGGACACCCGGTGCAGGCCGCCGGGCAGGTCGTTGACGACATAGAACTCTCCGTCGACGGTCATGCCGATCGACGTCACCTGGGTGGGCATCTCCCCGATCTCCGCCTGCTCGTAGCCGCCTTCACCGTCGGGGCGCAGCGCCCAGACCGTGGACGAGCAGTAGTCGGTGGCGATGTACGTGCCGCCGACGAGGCCGACGTACTTCTGGCCCCGGTAGACGTGGCCGCCGATGATCGAGCAGCCGCCGGTGTACGGGGAGTAGGTGAAGACTGGTTCGGTGTGCTGCTCGCCGGGTACGCAGTGGCCTCCTTGGAACCTCTCCAGACCCTCGTAGCAGGACCAGCCGAGGTTCAGCCCTCCCTGTCCGGGCGGGAGGTGGTTGACCTCTTCCCATCGGCCCTGGCCGACGTCGCCGATCCACATCGAGCCGTCGGCGCCGTCGAAGGAGAACCGCCACGGGTTGCGCAGCCCGTACAGCCAGATCTCGTCACGGGCGCCGGGGGTGTCCACGAAGGGGTTGTCACCGGGAACGCAGTAGGCGAGCCGGCCGCAGCTGCGGCTGACGTCGATGCGCATGATCTTGCCCAGCAAGGTGTCCAGGCGCTGCCCGGCGCGCAACGGGTCGGCGGAGCCGCCTCCGTCGCCGATGCTCCAGTACAGGTTGCCGTCGGGGCCGAACGCGAGCTGGCCGCCGTTGTGGTTGCTGTACTCGGCGTGTGGCTGGGAGAGCAGGGGCTCCAAGCGGGAATCGCCGAGGCGGTAACGGGCGAGCGTGACCGCACCGTCGGGCAGTGCCGTGTACGCCAGGTACAGGTGGTGGCTGTCGGCGAAGTCCGGCGGGACGGCCATGCCGAGCAGGCCGCGCTCGTTGCCCGATTCGTCCACGGCGGACGTGATGTCGATGAGCGGGTCCCGGGCCAGGCCGGTGACCGGGTGGTAGACGCGTACGGTGCCCGACTTCTCGGTGATGAACAACCGGTCCGTGCCGTCGTCGGGGGCGACCAGGGCGGTGGGCCGTCTCAGGCCGGAGGCGACCTGGGTGGTGGTCGCCCGCAGCGACGGCAGGGGGACGGACGCGGGGTCGGCCGCCGTGCGGGTCCGGACGGTGTCCGCCGCCGCGGGCGGGGCCGACGCGGCGGCGGACAGCGGGGTGAGGGCGGTCAACAGGAGGGCCAGCAGGAGCGGCCCGGTCCAGCGGCGTCTTGGCATGTCGGCTCCAGGTGTCGAAACGCTCGTTCGGCGGTGGTGTTCGCATACGGGGGACGCGGCCCGGTGGCGTATCCCGTCGGACGCGCGCATCGCGGCGTATGCCACCTCTCGGGGCCGGTCGGGCAGCCCTGATGTTCGGGCGGCGCGTGGGTTTGCCAGAGCACCGTGGCGTGTCACAGCACGGTGTCCCGCCGGACGCGAGCTCGACCGGCGGGACGGCCCATGGGGCGTAAGCTCAGCGGAAGTTCACGTCGCTGCACAGGAAGTACGTCTGGTCCATGTGCGAGGCTTGCCAGATCGTGTAGACGACGTGGCGACCGCTGTAGCCGGACGTGCTGACCGGGATCGAGTAGTTCTGGCTGGGCGCGTACCGGCCGGTGCGGGCCACCAGCTGGAGGTCGCTCCAGCGCAGCGGCTGGGTGGTGGGGTCGTAGCCCTGCCGGGTGACGTAGACCAGGAAATAGTCCGCGCCGTGACTGGCCTGGTCGTACAGCTTCACGGTGAAGTTGCCGGCGACATCCGAGGTCTTCCAGGCGCCCACGGTGTCCAGGGAGTTGTAACGCCCGCCCTCAGCGCGGCCGCCGCTGCACAGTTGACCGTCGGGGACTGCTGCCTGGAAGTTGCCGCCGGAACCGTTGCGGTACAGACCGTTCCAGTTCCACATGGCGTTGGGGTCGGCCTGCCACGCCTGCCAGCACATGGGGTCTTGCTGGGCCATGGCCGGATCAAGGTGGTTGCTGCCCCATCGGAGCCAGCAGCCGTAGTTGCGGCTCGCGGGGTCGACGACCGAGCCGTGGGCGACGGCGGTGCCGCTCCAGGGGAGCAGGCCGAGGAGCAACGCCGCGAGGAGGCTCAGAACGAGCGTCCAACGGCGCCGCATCTTACTGATGTGATCATGACAATTCACGGTCTCCTTCTTTCCCGTGGGGGGATGCCGGGTCACGGCGTGGAGAGGAAGCGAAGTAAGTGGGAGCGCTCCCAACTCCAGATTGAGCGTCGTGAAACAAAGCGGCAACACTCATTTGCGCCACTTCCGCGCCACCTGGCGCGAACCCTCCACTGCAGAGCGAGGGCGGCCGCCCTTCCCGATGGCTGCGGCAGGAGTGGCCGCCCTGGTCCATGGCGCACACCTCGCGATCCACCGTGCCCGGCCGGCCCTCCCGTCCCGACCGTGTGCCTGGCGTCCCGGACCTGCGCCAGGCGCGCGTGTCAGAAGGCCGAAGCCGGTCGATCACGGACGGCCACGGCCGTAATATTGGGTCTTCTCGTGGGTGGGGGGAGAAATCATGGGCAAGCAACGCCCCGGCGCGGGGCCGACCTTGGAGGAGGTGGCCGCGCTCGCCGGTGTGGGGCGGGGCACTGTCTCCCGCGTCATCAACAACGTGGCAGGGGTGAAGGAGTCGACGCGCCGCGCCGTGCAGCGGGCGATCGCCGAGCTGGAGTACGTACCCAACCTGGCGGCCCGGTCGCTGGCCGGGCGCCGTACGGACGCGATCGCTCTGGTGATGACGGAGCCCGACTGGCGGAAATTCGCGGAGCCGTTCTTCTCGGAGACCATTCGTTCCGTCGGAGACGCGTTGACCGACACCACGCTGCAACTGCTGCTCACCCAGGTACGCACGAGCGAGGAGCGCAAGCGTTTCGTTGAGTACGCGCGCGGCGGCCGGGTCGACGGCGTGCTGCTGATGTCCGTGCACGCCGAGGACCCGCTGCCCGACATGCTCGCGGACGCGGGGGTGCCCACCGTCATGCTGGGCCGTCGCTCGGGCGACGAGAGCATCACCTACGTGGACGCGGACAACGCCGGGGGCGCCCGAAACGCCGTCACCCACCTGCTGAACAGCGGTCGCCGCGCGATCGCGACCATCACCGGGCCGCTCGACATGTACGTCGCCCAGTGCCGGTTGCGCGGCTACCGCGAGGCGCTGGACCGCGCGGGCCTCGACGCGAAACCGTCCTGGGTCGCCGAAGGAGACTTCACCGAGCAGAGCGGCCGCTCGGTGATGGCGGAACTCATCGCGCGGGAGCCGGGGATCGACGCCGTGTTCGCCGCATCGGACAGCATGGCCGCCGGAGCGCTGGACGCCCTGCGCGCGGCGGGCCGCCGAGTGCCGCAGGACGTCGCGGTGATCGGATTCGACGACTTCCTCCTGGCGCAGCGTACGGACCCCACATTGACGACCGTGCGCCAGCCGCTCCAGGAGATCGGCCGGACCATGGTGCGGCTGCTTCTGGAGGAGATGGAGGACTCGGGAGTGGCCTGGCGACATGTCATCCTGCGCACAGAACTGGTGCTCCGCGACTCCGCCTGACCCGCTCGCCCCGCCTCGTCGCACGTGGCGCCTGCCGGCTCCGGCCCGCGGAGCCGGACCGGTCCCCGCTCTGCAGACATGGATGACCAAAGCTGCCCCGCAGGCGGTGGCAGCGGCCTCCTCCCCGTGGGTCGCAGTGTTCAACCTGTCGATCGGCCTCGGCGCACTGGCCGGCGGCGTCATCGTCGACACGCTCACCCTCCAGGGCGTCCTGTGGCTCGGCCGCGCCTGCGCCCTGATAGCCGCACTGGCCCCCGTGCGGCGAGCGGGGGCTCCAGCAAGGCCGGAGCCCCCGGCGGGGTCAGCTGGTGGGGAAGGCGTCGGGGGTGCTGATGCGGCTCTTGAGCAGCGCCCCTGATTCCGTCAGCACACCGCTGCTGCTGTAGTCGGTGCCGTTGCAGGTGCCGGGTTTGAACGCCGCGCTGCCCTCATCGGCGTCGGAGTAGGTCCAGTTGGCGTAGCCGATCTTCAACTGGTCCAGCAGGTCCAGCCAGGCCGTGGAGCTGGCGCGGTCTACCGCTCCCCCGCCGGTGTAGGTCACCGTCCCGAACTCGGTGACGAACAGGGGCAGCTTCGTGGCCGCACGGCTCACCGCGGCACGGTAGTTGTCCTTGTGGCTGGCGGCGTAGAAGTGGAACGCGTACATGATGTTGGTGGCGTTGACCGGGTTGTTGATGATCTCCGTCTCGTTGGAGCCGTCCGAGACGCCCAGCGAGGACCAGCCGCGTGTGCCGACGATGATGACGGCGTCCGGGTCGGCAGCCCGGATGACCGGGATGACCTGCTCCGCGTAGCTCTTGATGGCCGCCCAGCTCACGCCGTTGGGCTCGTTGGCGATCTCGTAGATCACGTTCTTCTTGTCGGCGTTGCGGGCGGCGACGGACGCGAAGAACGTCTTGGCCCGCTCGAGGTTGTAGTTCGGGTCGCCCGGCGTCAGGGTGTGGAAGTCGATCATGGCGTACATACCGCGCGCCTCAGCCATGTCGACAAGGCTGTTCACACGGCTGGTGAAGCCCGCCGGGTCGGTCTCGTAGCCGCTCTCCTGCACGTACATGGCGATGCGGAACAGGTCCGACTTCCAGTCCTTGGCCAGCGCATCCAGGGAGGCGTTGTTGTAGCACTTGCTGAACCACTGAATGCCGTGCGTGCTCATGCCGCGCAGCTGGATGGGGCGGTTGTACTGGTTGCACAGGTACACGCCGCACACCTTGAGCTGCCCGTTGATGCTTACCGGGGTACCGGTGCCCGGGTCGGGATCCGGGTCCGGCGGGGGCTCCTCGCCGCCGATGGAGCCGGTGCAGGCCACGCCATTGAGTGTGAAGGCGGCGGGCTTCGGATTGGCGCCCGTGAACGTTCCGGTGAATCCCAGGTCGGCGGCGCCGCCGGTGGCCAGGGTGCGGTCCCAGTCGACGTTGGTGGCGCTGACCGTGGAGCCGGACTGCGACCAGGTTGCGTTCCATCCCTGGGTCACCTTCTGCCCACCGTCGGGCCAGGTCCACTTCAGGGTCCAACCACTGACGGGATCACCCAGGTTGGTGACCTTCACCCCGGCCTGGAAACCACCCGACCACTGGTTCGTGATCGTGTAGTCGACCTTGCAGCCCGTGGCGGCCGCCGCCGGTGGGCTGACGAGCACGGTGAGGCCCAGGACCATCGCGCAGGTCGCCAGTAGGGCCAGTAGACGTTTCACACTCTCTCCTCGTATGCCGATAGAGCTTGAAATGGGAGCGCTCCCAAAACAGGGTGGGGATGGGCTCCGCCCTGTTCGCTGTGTGGCGGATCAGGCCGGGGGCGTGCCCCAGGCCAGGGTCGCGCCGGTATATGCGGGAACGGCCGGTGCGTCGGTGTACGTCGTGGAGGTCGTACGGCTGTAGTCGTTCGTCTCGTTGAAGTCCGACCAGTCCGCCTTGCTCATCCTCAACTGGATGTCACCGGTGTTGCCGCCGGCGGCCAGCGAGCCGCCCGTGAAGCTCACCTCCAGATAGGCGTCCGCGCCCGAGACGGCTGTCGCCAGCGGTACGACCCGGAGCTTGACCTGCGCGCAGCCCACGGCCGCGTAGTCGCACCAGGCGCTCACGGAGGCCGATCCGTCGCGTGTGAAGTAGTAGCGCACCGCGACGGCGTCGAGTTGCACGGCGGAGCTGCCGGTGTTCACGACGTGGAGGGAGGGCCGGACGGCGTTGTCCGTCGCGGAGCTGTCGTTGTTCTTGTACCGCACCTTCACGGCCCCGGACGGGGTGTCCGACGACTCCGTGGTCACGTTCAGCGCCGCCGAGGGAGCGGAGACGTTACCTGCCTCGTCCCGGGCCCGCACGGTGTAGCTGTACGCCGTGGAGGGCGAGAGCCCGGTGTCGGTGTAGGTCGTGCCGGTCACCGGTGCCGCGTTCACCTTGGTCGTTCCCCGGTAGACGTCATACCCGGACACCCGGGTGTTGTCGGTCGACGCCGTCCAGGACAGCGCAACGCTGGTGGAGGTCCTGGCGGTGCTGGCCAGACCGGTGGGGACGGTGGGTGCCTGGGTGTCCTCGGGGTCCGTCGGCCCGTCGTACACCTCGCTCAGGCTGATGCCGGTGGTGCTGCCGGCACCGCCCAGCGGAACCTCGTGGTCGAGGCTGACGAACTTCCCGCCGTGCTGCCAGAGCGCCGGCTTGAGCAGCGCGTACTTCTCCTCGTCCCAGGACTTCCAGTCGCCCAGCAACAAGCCGCCGGTGTCACCGGAGTTGGGGTTGAGGCACCAGAACGTCTGGTGGATCCGGTGCTCGACGATGAGGTCCCGAAGTGCGGTCATCCACTTCTGGTTCGGGCCGCCGTCGAGGAAGCCTCCCCATTCGCCGATCACCAGCGGGGCCTTGTTCTCCTTGTGCAGGTAGAGCCAGTTGGGGTCCCAGACGTCACGCTCGAGCGTGGTGCGGTTCCAGTCACCGGTGAACCAGGGCTGCTGGTGGACCAGCGGCCCGTAGTCGTGCGGGGAGTACACGAGCTGGTCGTTGTGCGCGCCGAGATCCACGGGATGGTCCCGGACGCCGCGCAGGTTGCCGCCCCACCAGGTCGAGTGGTAGTCGGTGGGAGTGGTGGAGGTCCAGCTCACACCGGCCTTGGGATAGATCTCGATGCCCTCGCAGAGCACCAGCAGGTTGGGGTTGACGGCGAGCATCCGCTTGCCCGCGGTCTCGCACACGTGCTTGAAGTTGTCCTGGTCCGCCGAACCGTCCCACTTGGCGCGTGGGCTTGTGCCGGCCGTGCCGTGCGGTTCGTTCTTGACGTCCATGGCGACGATGGTGTCGTCGTTCTTGTAGCGGGCGGTCACCCACTCCCAGGCGGTGTAGAAGTCCTCGGAGGTGATGGTGCCCTTCCACCACACCGGGTAGATGTGGCCGGAGTTGTCGGCCTCGGCGCTGTGTACGTCCAGCATGACCTTGATGCCGTACTGCTCGCACAGCGCGAGCCAGTGGTCGAAGACCTCCAGGGAGGTCTTGCCCGCGATCTCGGGATTGGCGTAGGCGTTGACGCCGCTCGGGACGGCGGCCTGGCCGTTCCTCCACTCCAGGAGGAGCTGGGTGGAGATGGGCACGCGGACGATGTTGATGCCCCTGGAAGCCATCGACTTGGTGATGTCGGTGATGTTGCCGGACCACAGTCCGTGGAAGACCCGTTCGCCGGCGTTGAAGCCGAACCAGTTGGCACCGGTGAGCCAGACCTCGTCGCCGTTCGCGTCAACGATCTTGTTGCCCTTGGTGTGCAGCCAGTCGTCGCCGGGTGCGGCGACGGCCGCCTCGCTGCGCGCGGGGGCCGGGCGCTGCTCTGCCCCGAGCGCTGGGCCGGTCCCGAACAGCAATCCTGTGGTCAGCGCCGCAGCGAGCACCACCTGGATACGCCGGAATGGCCCGGTGCGGCCCCGCCGTGATGACAGTCCCACGATGTCCCTTTCTGTCGCATGGCCAGAACAAGAAGCACTGAACAGCGATGGGAGCGCTCCCAAAATTGCGCGCTGTTCATGAAGCCAGGCGCCTTGAGGGCTGTCAACCTTTTGAACCGAAGCGGCCAACAACTCGCTTTGCAGCGTGCGGTGTGGCTGCCGCTATCGGACGAGCGGCAGCGGCGGCTGGTGACGGCCACGGAGGAAACGTGGTCTAGCCGTGGGGAGTTCGGGCCATCGCGCGGGCCGCCGCAGTTCAGCGAGACCGCAGTCCACGCACTGCGTTCCGCGACGCCGTCGAGCTCGTCACCCCGAGCGTCCTCCCACCCCCGTGGCCGGCCCCGCCCCGCTGCCGACGGAAGGGGCACCCGCACTGGTCCTCGCGTGAGGCGGCGTACTGCCTACCCGCTCCGCGCCGTTCGGGGTGGCCGCTCGCGTCACTCTCCGCCTCTCGCCTCGGCGGCATGCCGGGGAAGGCCGTCGTTCCGAGTCCGCACGCTGTGGGTCAACGCCGCCTGTAGAGCACGGCGCTGCCTGGCCGGGCAATCCGTTGTGCGGCTATGTCAGCGACCAGCTTCCACTGCGTTCGGCACCGCTGCGGCCGGGTGGGCGAGCAACTGCTGCGTGCGGCAGCGCCGCTCGCGGGCAGTCGCATTGCCGGTCGCGGTCGGCGTTGGCGCCACATGCACGCTGGTCCGACTGCCAACCGCCCCTGATCCATGGCTTCAAACAGCCACGAACCTCACGCAACACAGAATCACGGGCCTCTCCAGCCGACTGGCAGGCGCTGCCCGATCATGCAGGGATCATTGCGGACTCGGCGTAGGTGTGGCGTCCGGTGTCGCGTCGCCGGTCGACCCCGGGAAATCCGGGACAGTCACGCTGACCGCCCGCTGCGCCGGGCGCTCTCGCAGCACCGGGCTGAGCGGGACGAGATCGCCGCTCTCGCCCGGCCCCTGATGCGGCCTCGGGTGCAGCCAGCTTCGCATCGACCGGCTCTGGCCCCTGCCCGTCCCGCTTCGGGACCCGGGCTACGACTCCTTGAGCTCCTTCAGCCGCGCCGTGTAAACGGCGGCGATCCGGTCGGCTTCCTCCGGGTCGGCGGTCACCAGCTGCGCCTGGTCGGCGAGCGCGGCCTGACGGCCGGCCTTCAGTTCCTCGATCCGCTCCTCGTCGGGCACTGGTGCGCGGTGCTCCGCGATGATCTGGGTGTTGTACCAGTTCACCACCTCCTGGACGGCATCCTCCGCCGCTTGCTCCTCGCCGCCTTCCAGGCCGGAGAAGTCGGGCTCAGCTGTGTTGGATAGGGCAACCCCCTTGATCTTGATCATGAATGGGAGTCGCCATTGTCCTCTCGGCCCGCTTGCCCGGCCCGGTGCCCTCCTGGTCCTCAAGCGCGCGGGCAGGCCTGAACCCGCCGCTCTGCCTGGCCATGACGGCAGGGCGGACCTCACAAACCCCGCAGCGCGGGCATAGGCTGACCCTGCTGATGATCATCTTTCGGGGTGGACGTGACAGGCCGAGATCTCAGGGCCCTGTTCAGTACGAACGACCGCAAGTGTGCAGGCTGACGAGGCCTTCACCAACCGCTCCTCACAGTGGGAGACGGTCGCGGCCGCGGTCACCGAGCACCTCCAGCACATCAGCGCACCCGGCTTCAACGCAGAGGACCTCGAAGCGCCCCGCAACCACGTACTCGTCTTCCACGGCGTGGGCGGCATCGGCAAGACGACCCTGTCGCGAATGCTGGAGGCGGCGCTCACCGACGCCGGACGGCGGCCTTCCCAGTGGGGCGAGCCCGGGTGGCCGGCCGACCGGCTCCTGCCGGTACGCATCGATCTCGCCCGCTCCGCCGGCACCGACTTCGAGCAGATCGTGCTGACGATCCGGGCCGCCCTCACCCGGATCGGTCGTCCCCTGCCCGCCTTCGACCTGGCGCTGCGCCGCTACTGGGAGGCCAACCACCCCGGCGAGCCCCTGGAGGAGTACCTGCGCCGCGGCGGTCTCGGCTCCCGGTTCGGACAGGCCATGCCGCAGCAGATGCAGTCCGCACTCGCCGACGTCGCCCAGGCACTCGTGCTGCCCGGCACCATCGGCTCAGCCATCGGCCAGGTCACCGGCGCCCTCATCGGCGCGCTGCGCGAACGCCGCCAGACCGTACGGGTCCCTGGCAGGCTGCACCCGGCTGGCGGACCTGCTGGAAGTCGAACCCGACCTGGCGCCTTGTCGTTCTGCCCGCACCTGCGGCGTGGGAGCTCGCCCGCCTCCCCCAAGGCAAACGCGTCGCGCCGGTCGTCCTGCTCGACACATTCGAGGACATCGGCGACCGCACCCGCCGCGACCTGGAGCACCTGGAGCACCTGGTACAGCGGACGGTGTGGCTCCTGCCAAACGCCTTCTGGGTGATCACCCGACGCTCCCGCCTGCAGTGGGCCGACCCCGCGCTGCAGGGCCAGCTCGACTACACCGGCCCAGCCGCCTGGCCCGGCCTTGTCCACACGGCCGTGCCTGTCACCCGCACCCCCGCCCAGGCCGGCACCGCACGGCAGGTGCAGATCGGCGACTTTACCGACTGTGCTGTGAGTGGTGGGGTCACTCGTCGGGGTGGTCTATAGGGCTTTCCCGTTCTCGTTTACCGATCTCGGCAAGCCTGTTCGTCGCATCGGGATGCGGCGGGAGGGGCATGTGCGAAGCGTGATTGTCCTGGATGACATTCGAGTCCAGGAGATGGTCCGACGGGACGGGAGCCGGGCGTACACGATCGTGTGGCCGGACCTCACTGAGCGTTTTCAGAGTGGCCCCCTGCGGGCTCCGCCGGAAGCCCACGGCCCGCTCGGCATCACCCCCGGGCGCGGTGAGCGCGCCCACGCAGGCGACGCTCAGCGCCAGCGGATGGGCCGTACGCGCCGTGCAGTGCTCGGGCCGGTCGGTAGGGGCGACCGTTGCGGGCAGATGCCGAGCGTCGGCGGAAACGGCTACTTGGAGTCGATCGAGCATGGGTTCGTGGTGGCCGCCGCACTGAGCGGCCTACACCAACTCGGCGGTCAGCAGCGCTGCGCGCAGGGCCTTCTTATCGGTCTTGCCGACAGCGGTTCGGGGGAGAGAGGCAGCAACCGAATATGAGGCAGGGGCATAGAGGTCGCCGAGCGCATGAGTGATCTGGCGGGTCAGCGCAGCAAGGTCCGGGACACGAGCAGGGTCCTGCGGCACGAACACCACGTGCACCTTCTCCCTGCCGTCGTCCCCGGTCAGGCCGATGGTGGCCGCGTCTTTCACCGTGGGGAGCGAGATCAGGAAATCGTCGAGGAGGCGTGAGTAGACGTTATCGGCGGTCCGCCCGGTCACGATGATGTCTTTCACCCGGTCGACCAGGTACAGGTACCCCTGGCCGTCCTGGCGGGCGAGGTCACCGCTGCGGAACCAGCCATCGGCGCCCAGGACTTCGGCTGTACGCTCAGGATCGTTCCAGTAGCCGTCCATGACGGTACCGCTGCGCACGTACATTTCACCGACCTGCCCGACCGGCACGGGTCTGCCGTCATCATCTCGCAGCTCCACCTCGGCTCCAGGGCGCGGGCGCCCGCAACTGGTGAGGGACTCCGGCCGTGTCAGGTCGTGTTCCTGCGGGGTGAGTTCGGCGACCAGGCCATTCTCGGACGCCCCGTAAATCTGGTGCAGCACGGGACCGAAGCGTCCGATTGCCTGCCGCAGCCGGGTGGGAGCCGCGGCCGCACCGGTATAGAAGAGGGTTTTCAGCGATGGGAATCCGTCAGCGGGGTGGCCTGGATGGTCGACGAGTTCGTACAACATCGGCGTCACCGTCATCATCGCGGTGATGCGCTGGGTGCGCATCACGGACAGGACGGCACCAGCGTCGAATGTCCTCAGCAGTACGACTGTGGCACCGGTCAAGAGGCCTATGAGGAAGGCAAGGTGGCCACTGGTGTGCGTTATCAAAGTGCATACGAGCATCTTTGGTTCGGCTGATACTTCGTCAGCGTACCTCCCGGACACACGGGTCAAAGCCTCGTAGTAAGGGCTGCGGTGCGTGACCAGCTTGGGCGTCCCGGTGGTGCCGCCGGTGTAGAGCAGCGTCGCGATATGGCGGCCGTCGGCTGCCTCGTTCGGCACGAGGTCGGTACTGTCCGGGGCCACGGCAAGGAAGTCCGTCGCCAGCGACGACCGGCCGATACTGAAGATGTGCGGAATATCGACCCGGCCGGTGATCTGTCGGGCCCTTTCCTCGAATTCGGCATCGAAGAACAGCGCCTTGACCTGGGCACGTTGGATGAACGCTTCCAGCTCGCTGTTGCCGGGCTCGGGCGGTACAAAGACCAGCCGACAGCCCGCGAAGTGTACGGCCAGCATCAGTAGCGAAGCTTCGGGCGAGTTCGCCACGAAGAGGGCGACCCCGTCGCCGTTTCCCAACCGGGCATCCCGCAATGCTGTGGCGTACCGGAGAACCGTCCTGAATACCTCCGTACCGCTGATTCGGCGCGTGCCTGAGATGATCGCATCTCGACGGCCGGCCCCTTTCAGCCGGTCCAGCACCTTGACGGTGTAATTTTCGATTGAATTCATAGCCCTGTTCTGTCGTGCGAAGGTTCGGCTGGTCCGATTACCCCAAGGTGGGCGCTCAAAATGATCCGGGTGCGGGCCAGAGCAGCTCGGAGCTTTCCTCGACCGTGGCATTGCTCTTCTATCGGCCGCCGCAGTTCCAAGCTGGTGGCAATGCACGGTGTCATTCGGTGACCGTCTGACAGCGGGGCTGTCAGATGGTCGCGGAAGGCGTCACTTCGGTACCGAGATCGCTTCAGTTGTCTGGAGCGGGCCGGATGCTCTACCGAGGCCCGCCCTGGGCCTTTGTGGCTACCGAGGCCCGCCCGGGGCCTTTTTGGCTGGTGAACCGCTCTACGAGGGGTGATTACGAGAAGAGGGAGACAGGGCTTTCCGAGACTTGCACATACTCAGTCTTCCATTCGGCGCCGGGCCGCTTGTAGTGGACTGAAAGGTCGGTATTCAGCTTCCACCAGTATTTTGCGGCGACGGTGCAGCTATCGGACGCCACGTCCCAGGTCCGGGAATTGACCGAGGTTCCATTCTGGTTCGTTCCTGCCAGCCAGAACGTAATCGGAGTGTGCCCGGTGTCGCACACCCGTAGCTGCACGGAGTCGGCGGCATTGGCTATCCCGGGAGAACCAAGGATGCCGAGGACGACACTGAGGGACAGTGCCACCGTAGTGATTTTCTTCCTGAGGGGAAGCATGGAACTATCCACCATCCATTTTCCAAGAGAGCGGTATCCGGTGTTGACGTGGGCGTGCGAGATTCAGCGAGTACGCATTACGGCAGCTGCGAGGATGGAGGTACGGAGCAATCCAGACATCATTAGCCTCGGCAGCTGAACTGTCCTAGCCGGGCCGCCATTTGACCGGTCGGTTCGTCGCACAGGGTCCGCATCTTGCTGTGCGTCGAGCGCGACGAGCCGCTCGCTCAGGAGGCAGCCATCGCGGCTGGGGTGGCGTCCCGCCGAGTGCGACGGCGTTGCGTTTAGAGCTCGTAACACGATCACGATCAGTGTTTCTTGCGTCTCCAGAAAATGAGGCAGCAGGCCAGGGTGAGAACGCGTCATGGAATTCGGTTGAGCGGCTCGATCAGCATCCGCAAGTCGTCAGCCACGATCCACGGGTCGAGCGCTCATGCCCTCCCGGACGGCCGAATCGTCACATCGGTCACGCCCGGCCAGCGCATCTCAACTAGACCGCGTCACGAGCTCTATGCCGCAACTATCCTTGGGCGGAAGCGTCGTTGATGAACCAGCCTGCGGGGGCATTGCCCCAGCTCTGGAGGCAACTCAACTGCGCCGCGTCAGCCCGCTGGCTCAGCGCCGCCTGACACTCCTCCTGAGTCTCGTAGTAGGTCGCGGCCTGAGCGGAACCAGCGGTCGCGAGGCCGGCACCGGCGGCCACCGCGACACCCGCGGCGAAAAGCGCGAGCTTCTTGCGCATGAAATTGTCTCCTTCAGAGAAGCATGGGGTGGGGCAGGGCGGGGCGGTATTGCAAGCGGGCGGCCCTCTGGTAGCGACCCGAGCCGCAGAGGAATCCGCGCATGATCGAATGCCGTGAATGTAGAGAGCGGTCTCGTCGTCGGGCGTCATCCCTGAGGCTCTAAGGGGTCATCCACCAGGGCGAACCAGTCCGCTCTCGTGGGCCATGACGACGGTCTGAATCCGGTCATCGATGCGCAGTCCGGCAAGGATCCTGGACACGTGGCCCTTGACCGTGATCTCGTCGAAGAACAGCGACCGCAACCCTGTCCTTCCCCCGACCGCCTCCACGCACGGCGATGCGACCTGGACGACCCTGGCTGACGGATCGGCGCTGCACGTCGCGTGCCGCGCCCTGCTCGACCTCGCCATTTCGGCTACGTCGCCGCCGCGCGTCCTGGGCTCCTGGTCAGCCCCGGCGTCTCGGCGGTCTGCTCCATCGAGGCGTTCGCGTCCTGGGGGAGGGCCCGCTCGGCAGCCTCCAGAAACCGTGCGCATCGACACGCAGCGCTCGCTCCAGGTCGATCCACCGTCCCGCCGGTCCATCACTTGACCCACCGTAGTGGATACGTGGACGAAACGAATTCTCTCATAACTGATGCTCTACTGTTGCTATTGATTCACTATCTGATACGTTAGTGAAACTGATCGACGGTTGTCGTGGTCGACGGGGACAGGTGTGAGCATCGCCCTCGCCCGTGTCCGGTACCGCGATCCCCCATCGGCAGCATGACGACATCCATTCAATGAGTCAGGAGTTCGACGTGGCGACGACACGGCCGGTAGCCCTGGTGACGCGCGCATCCTCCGGTATCGGAAAGGCGGCCGCCCTCGCGCTGGCCGCGGCCGGCCACGAGGTGGTCGGCACCAGCCGCAACACCGCGCACGTCACCCCGATCAAGGGCGTGACCTTCCTCGACCTCGACGTCAAGAGCGACGCGTCGGTGACCGCTGCGGTCGGCGAGGTCATCGACCGGTTCGGACGGATCGACGTCCTGGTCAACAACGCCGGCATCGGCTCCGCGGGCGCCGCCGAGGAGTCCTCCGCCGCCCAGGCGCAGGGTCCCTTCGACATCAACGACTTCGGCGTCATCCGCATGATCAACGCCGTCCTGCCCCACATGCGCGCCCGGCACAGCGGACGCATCATCAACATCTCCTCCATCGTCGGATTCATGCCGCAGCCCTACATGGCCGTCTACGCCGCCTCCAAGCACGCCATCGAGGGCTACTCCGAGTCTGTCGACCACGAACTGCGCGAGTACGGCATACGCGTCCTGCTCGTCGAACCCGCCTGGACCAGCACCGCCTTCGACGCGGCCAGCGTCCGCCCCGGCCAGCCCCTGGACGTCTACGCCAACCAGCGGCACGTCTGCGAGGAGTACATGGCCCAGGCGGTCAAGGACGGCAACGACCCCGCCGTCGCCGCCAAGGAGATCGTCGCCGCCGCGACCGACGCCAAGCCCAAGCTGCGCTACACCGCCGGCGCGATGACCGGACACGTCCGCACCATGCGCCGCATCGTCCCCACCCGCATGTTCGACACACAGCTGCGCAAGCTCAACCGCCTGCCCGCCGCCTGACACCCCCCAACCACGCGACACCAGGCACAGCGGCAAGAAGGCGAAGCTCGGCATGAGCACCTATCTGGCAGACACGGCCGAAGACCTCACGGTGGACGGCCCCTCCGCAACCTTCACCTACCGGCGCGTCGGCCCGACCGGCGGCGTCCCGCTGGTCCTGCTGAACAGGGTCCGGGGGACCCTCGGCTGGTGGGACCCAACGTTCCTGGACCACCGGGCCGCCGATCGCGACGTGATCGTGTTCGACAACATCGGCACCGGCTACACCGCCGGTACCCCGCGCGACTCCGTCGAGGGACTTGCCGACGGCGCCGTCGATTTCATCGAGGCTCTGGTGCGGGCCACCATGACCAAACCCGAGGTCACCGGGGACGACGAGGTGTTCCTGTTCTTCCCGGAGACGGACACCGGACGCGCCGCCGGGTACGAGCACCTCGCCAGGGTGGCCAGGCGGCTGGCCACCGGACTCCTGGAGGTGTCCGAGGCAGCACTGGTCACGGCTGGTCACGCTGTCCGCTCTGGTCGTCGGGGGCATGCTCACGCCGGCGGCCCCGGCCTACCTGGCGGCAATCATCGCCGCCGCGATCGTCGTCGCGCTGGCCGCGTTCGAAGCACGCCGTCCGACCGGCGAGGCGTATGCGAAGCCGACACCCTCAGGCCGCCCACACGACTGACCCGATCACCTGACCCCCGGCATACGCGGCCGGTTCACCGGTCGGCACAGAAGATCGGCAGGACCGTTCGGTGAGACCAGCGCGCCTTCCCCTTCAACCCCATTCCACCAGGAGGATTCCATGGGCCTGTCCACCAGCACCCTTCTCGCCACCGGAATTGACCGGGGTCTTGGCCGGACACTTGCTGTCGAGCCGTTCCGCCGTGGCACCGCCGTCCACGCCGGTGCCCGTGACTCCGACCATCCGGTGTCCGGGCACGGGCCGACCGGCGCGCGGGAGCGGGTGGCCGTGTCAGGAGGCGGGGCGCCATGACCGAGACCGGTGTACTGATCTGCGATGCCCAGGAGTTGATGCGGATCGGCCTGCGCGGGGTGATCGACAGCCAGGCGGACCTCACGGTCGTCGGCGAGGCAGGGGACGGCGAGGCGGCCGTGGCGCAGGCACTCACGCTGTGCCCGGACCTCGTGCTCATGGAGGCGCGGCTGCCATGCCTGGACGGCATATCGGCCACCGCGCGACTGCGCGCCGAACTGCCCGGGACACATGTGCTGATCCTCACCGCCTGTGACCGCGACGAGTACGCCTACGCGGCGCTGCGCGCCGGAGCGAGTGGCTTCCTCGTCAAGGACGCGTCGGCCGCCGAGATGCTCGTCGCCGTCCGCGGCGTGCTGCGCGGCGACACGATGATCGCCCCGTCGGTGGCGCGGCGGCTCATCGACCGGTATGTCACGGGCGCCGTCGCTCCACTCGCCGACGCCCGCCTCGACACACTGACCGACCGTGAGCGGGAGGTGCTGTGTCTGGTCGGCCGCGGTCTGAACAACGTGGAGATCGCCGAGAAGCTGTTCCTCGGCGAGAGCACGGTCAAGACCCACGTAGGCCGCATCTTCGCCAAACTGCACATCCGCGACCGCGTCCAGGCTGTCGTCGTGGCCTACGAGAGCGGATTGGTTCGTCCTGGCGGATGACCCGGTCGGCGCTGGGGAGGACGCCCGAGGACACAGCCGATACCTAGCTTCTGGACTTGTCGATCATGCGGGAGTTCCTTCGCCGCCCCCGGCTCACCGGCGCCTCGCTCCGCTGGGCCCCGGCACCGGCGCGATCACCGGGGCGATCGTGAGGCAGCTGGCTCCGGGGGCGCGCCCCGGCCTGATCGCCGCCTCGGGGAAGGGCCCGGCGCCGGTTACGCAACGGACGAACCCGCGGCTCAGAGGGCATTCGGGCAGCCAGTCCCGCACCGCGGGGGGAATTGATTCCGCCCCGCGGTACTTGACTCAGCCGTCCGGTGACCAGGACGGTGACTTCGGGATTACTGCCTGGTCCACTTCTGGCCGGCGCCGCCGTTGCAGGTCCACAGGACCGTCTTGGTGCCGTTGGCTGTCCGGGCCTGGTAGGTGTCCAGGCAGAGGCCGGCGTTCACGTTGGTGATGGTGCCGTCGGCGTTCACGTTCCACTTCTGGTTGGTGTTGCCGTTGCAGTCCCAGGTGACGACCCTCGTCCCGTCGGTCGTCCCGGCCCCGTACGCGTCCAGGCACTTGTTGCCGTAGACCACCAGTTCCTTGCGTGCGGTGTACGTCCAGGTCTGGTTGTAGCCGCCGTGGCAGTCCCACAGCTGGGCGTCCTGGCCGTTGGTGATGGTGTTGTTGTTGAGGTCGAGGCAGCGGCCGGACGGCTGCCCGACGATCTGCGTGCCGTTCGTGCCGGGCAGTGGCCGTACCTCGATGGCGTCGAGGTCCGGTGTCCAGGCTGAGGCGTTGGAGAAGGTGAGCGTGTTCGCGGACCCCTTGGCCAGGGAGACCTCGACCGAGACCGTGCCCGGCGTGGACCAGGAGCCGGTCGGCGGGAAGGAGACCGTGGTGGGCTGCTGTCCGTTGACCTGGAGTACAGCTGTACGTGCCTTGCTCTCGCCGTTGGTGTAGGCGATGTCGACGACCTTGACGCCGGTGTCGGCGGCCGAGACGCCGTTGAACCGCAGGGTGTTGGCCGCGCCGTTGCCGACGTAGCCGACCTTGGTGGAGCCCGAGCAGCCGGCGCAGGCGGCGTTGGCCGCCGAGCCGGCCTTGGTGTTGGCGGCGGACTCGGCCTCGTATGTGGCGCTCGCCGCTTCGGTGGCGCCGGTGACCGTGAGGATCACCGAGTCCTTGGCGGGGACGGAGGTGGTGTAACTGGTGCCGAAGCTGCCCGCGTTGGACCGCGTCCAGAGGTTGCGGACGGTCGCGGAGGCGTTGGTCAGGCCGAGGTCGGACCAGCGGACGGTCATGTTCTGCGCGTTGGAGGTGCGGTTGAGCAGGACGACGGCCCGCTTTCCGGTGCCGGACAGGACCTTGCTGTAGACCTGCAGTCCGGCGGTGTCCTCGGCGACCTTGACGCCCTGGAGGCCGCGCGGGTCCTGGTCGACCGCGATGACCTCGGGATTCTTCAGGATGTTCGCGGTCTCGGTGCTCATCGTGGCCAGGTTGTTGCCGGCGAGGAGCGGTGCGCCGGAGATGGCCCACAGGTTCATGTGGCTGCGGTTCTGGGCGGCGGTGAAGCCGTCCAGGCCGACCATGAGCATGTCCGGGTCGTTGTAGTAGCCGGTGTGCTGGGCCGTGGGGTGCACGTTCGCGTCGAAGTTGGCGAGCATGTTGGTCCACGAAGGCGCGTTGCCGTGGATGATGATGTCAAAGTTGGTGCGCCACAGGGCGGCCATACCGGCGCCCCAGTTCCACGGGTTCTGCTTGCCCCAGTTGCAGACGGACAGTGTCAGGGGCCGGCCCGTGGTGGCCGAGGCCTTGGCGACGGCGTCGCTGATGGCCTGGTAAGTGGCCTTGGCGTCGAGGTTCTCTACGTCCCCGCCACACCAGTCGACCTTGACGTAGTCGAAGCCCCACTTCGAGAACTGGAGCATGTCCTGCTCGTAGTGGCCCTCACTGCCGGAGTTCGGCGCGGCGGGACGGCCGGTCGGGAAGTAGTAGCCGCAGCCGTCCTTGCCCGCGTCGGTGTAGATACCGGCCTTGAGGCCCTTGCTGTGGATGTAGTCGGCAATCGCCTGCATCCCGCCGGGCCACTCGGCCTCGTCGATCGTGATGTTGCCCGCGCTGTCGCGGGTGCCCTGCCACCAGCCCTCGTCGATGTTGATGTACTTGTAACCGGCCTCGGGCAGCCCGGCCGCGACGAACGCGTCGACCTGTCCCTTGATCACGTTGTAGTCGACCTTGGCGGCGAAGGCGTTCCATGACGCCCAGCCCATCGGCGCCGGATCCACCGGTACCTGGTTCGACGTCACAGCCACCGGTTCCACGGCGCCGAGATCACGGGGGGCTTGTTGCTGGATGCCCACGAGCCCGCCGACGGCTACCGTCGCTGCCACCAGCGCACGGATCACAGCGGCTCTGCACCGGCCCCTAAAACCGGTTGGGCGTGACTGAAGTGGCATGTGCTTCCTTCCAGGGAACGCCAGAGTCAGCCCTGACCGCGAACTCTGGTCGAAATATCGGACACCAGTCGACAAGTCGGACCGGTGCGCCGAAACTAGGGGTGCCTGAAGACGGCGTCAATGGGTTTGACCACCTTGGTGGGCCAGTACGCGGACGAGCCCGAATCAAGGCCATTGCCAGGCCGCTCACCGGACGAGCTCCGCGGCCTTGGTGGCTCTGCCGAGCACCCACAGCAGTGGCCCTCGCCGCAGGAGCACGGTCATCACCTGCTCGCCGAACGTGCGCCGGCTCTGCTGAAGGTCCTGCGCGAGGCCGATGTGGACTTCGTTGTGCTGGCCGGCATGCTCGCCGAGTGCGACCGGGTGGGCGACGGACGGGCCGACTACTCCCGAGCACCGCCGGCACGGGGTGAACGCACAGGTGGTCACCGATCCCCGGCGGCCGCTTGATGTGGCTCTTACCCGCTCTGCCCGGCCGAGCTCACGACTTGACCGCTGCCCACACCCACCGGATGACCCGCATCTGCGAGCGCCAGGGCGTCCCCATCCTGGCCGACCTCGCCTACCAGGGCGGCGGCCCCTGGGTGAGTACCGGCAGCAAACGCAGACCCCTGCAGGAACTCACCCTCACCGAGAAGACCGTCAACCAGGCCCTGGCCGCGGCACGGGCACCGGTCGAGCGCGGCGTCGCACGTCTGAGGTCCTGGCAGATCTTCCGCAGATCCCGATGCAGCCCAAACCGCATGACGTCAGTCGCCAAGGCCGTCCTCACCCGGGAGCGGCAAGGCTTGAAGAAGCTCAGTGAGTCTCTTCGTCCTGGTGCAAGCCCTGCAGATGCTCACCTTTTTGTCGGTGCCTTTCGGAAGAACGGGGCGTGGCTGCGGATCGAGCAACTGCGCGCCACCTTCTGACCTGTGCAGACGGCGAACGGCGGGGGATCCGCACAGTGCCTCGGCCCGTGGTCGGGATCTCCACACACGGCCCACCGACTCGACCTCGATTAACTGTAGATTGCCAACTGTTGACAGTTTGCAGGTGGCGTCTTAGGGTCACTCCATCGGACCGCCTCATAGGGCGGCCTGGACGCACAGGAGGAGCAGTGGAAACCAACACGCAGACCGGTACGGCTTCGGAGCGCCTCGAGGCTCTCGGCTTCCCGCTTCCCCGCGTCGGCAACGACGCGAAGTACGTGAACCACCGGACGGTTGACTCCAGCGTTTACGTGTCGGGACAGCTGCCGTACAAGGACGGTGTGCTGCTGGGTCAGGGCATCGTCGGCCGCGGCGTCGAGGTGGAGGCGGCGCGGGGTCTGGCGCGTCAAGCGGTGGTGAATTGCCTTGCCGCCGCCGCGGACGCGGTGGGCGACCTGGATCGGGTCCGTGTCGTGCAGATGCTGGTCTTCGTCGCCAGTGCGCCGGAGTTCGGTGAGCAGTCGCGTGTCGCCGACGCGGCGAGTGAGCTGCTCGTCGACGTGCTCGGCGAGAACGGGCGGCACGCCCGCACCGCCATCGGTGTCGCCGGACTGCCGCGTAACAGTCCTGTTGAGATCCAGATGGTCTGCGCGGCGGTGTAGGACACGCCCATCTGAACGGCGGGCGTGACTCGTTCGGCATTCGAGGGAGTCGGGACGCCCGCCATCCATCCTTTTCGCACCGTTATCCGAGGAGTGCAGCGTGCACCGGCTCCAACGAGCACTCGACGCGTTGGTCGAGCGGGTGGACACACCCGCGCCCATCGTGCTGTTCGACGTCATGCAGCGGAACATCGACCGGATGCAGGGCTTCGCCGCCCAGCACAACCTGCAGGTCAGACCTCACGTCAAGACCCACAAGTGTGTGGAGATCGGCAGGCTCCAGGTAGAGGCGGGGGCCGTCGGGGTCACCGCCGGCAACGTCGGTGAAGCAGAGATCTTCGCCGCGGCCGGTTTCGACGACATCTTCCTCGCCTACCCGATCTGGCCTGCGGGGACCAAGGGCGAGCGGATCCGGCGGCTCGCCGAGACCACCCGGCTCCGGGTGGGCGTCGACAACGTCGCGGCCATTGAGGCCCTCGCCGACGCGATGGGCGACGAACCCGACCGGCTGGAGATCGTCGTAGAGGTGGACTGTGGCGCCCGCCGGTCGGGTGCGCCGCCCGAGGCCGCGGGTGATCTCGCCCTCGCCGCCTGGAAGCGTGGACTGGTGCCCGTGGGCGTCTACACCTACCCGGGTCACGGCGGGTCCGCCCCGCACGCTCGCGCGCGTGCCGCGTGGGACCAGGAGGTCGCGCTGATCAAGGCGGTGCGCAGCTTCGCCGACGTCGGGGTGACCGCTGAGGTGGTCAGTGCGGGCTCCACGCCCACGGTCGCGTTCTCCACCAGCAGCCTGATCACCGAGATCCGTCCGGGCGAGTACGTCTTCTGCGACATGGACAACACCCGGCTCGGCGCGTGCGATGAGGACCAGATCGCGCTGTTCGTCGCGGTCACGGTGGTCAGCGACTGGGTTCCGGGCCAGGTCATCCTCGACGTCGGCACCAAGGCGCTCAGCCGGGACGGCAACCCCGAGCGTGGGTACGGCGGGGTCGCCGGCATGAAGGCCGTCCTGTCCAAGCTCAACGAGTACCACGGCTTTCTCGCCGTGCCTCCCGAGGAGCCGCGGCCCAGTGTCGGGACCGTTCTCCCGATGGTGCCCAACCACTGCTGCCCGATCGTGAACAACTTCGAGGAACTGATCGTGACCGACTCGCAGGGCACGACGCCGCAGCGGTGGTCGGTCGCGGCCCGGGGACGTCTCAGCTGAGCGGTCTCGCAGCGATGCCCCACCCCCTCGTCCAACCAAGAAAAGAGTGGCTGACATGAGACTTGAGAAGGTCACGGCGCTGGTGACCGGAGCCAGTAGCGGGATCGGGGAGGCGGTGAGTTCCCACTTCCGTCGTGAGGGCGCGCGACTGCTCCTCACCGGTCGCAGGGAGCATCTGGACACCGTCCAGCCCGACGACCTGTATGTCCCCGGTGACCTCAACGACGAGGCGTTCGTCGCGAGCCTGGCTCACCGGGCCGCCGAGTCCGTGGGGACCCTCGATGTCGTCGTCCTGAACCACGGCCTTCAGGTGAGCAGCCCGCTCACCGAGATGGCGTACGAAGACGCGAAGAACGTGCTGCACAGCAACCTGCTCAGCGCGTTCCTGGTGATGAAGCACTTCGCACCGCTGATGCCCGAGGCAGGGGGCTCATTCGTCTGCGTCGGCTCACGGCTCGGCATGGTGGGCAAGCCCGAGGAAGTGCTGTACTCGGCCGCCAAGGGAGGCCTCATCATGCTGGCCAAGGGCGCGGCCATCGAATGGGCTCCGCGCAACATCCGCGTCAACGTCGTCGCTCCGGGCCTGACCGTCACACCCGTCATCGAGGCGTCGTTCCAGCGCCGGCCCGACCCCGAGGCGTACCGGCGCCGGCGCGAGGCCCAGATACCGCTCCAACGCCTCGCCACTCCCGAGGAGATAGCGGACGCGGTCCTGTTTCTCGCCTCACCGGAGTCGTCCTACATCACCGGAGCGGTTCTCCCCGTGGACGGCGGCTACACCGCCTTCTGACGGCGCCATCAGCGATCCCGCCCAGTCGAAGAGCAGACGCATCCTCTTTCCACTCGCCGTTTGCTGTCGTGATCCCCGATCAAGGCAACGCTCTGCTGGTTAGAACGGTCACGTAACTCCTGGAACAACGATCTCGACCACGGCAGGGGCCGTCGCCCGGTCGCGTGCAGGTTGCCCAGCGCTCTGGCGCTCTTCGGTGCTTCCAGGCGTCGTCGGCGACAGATATCGCGGCACGACACGACAGCCGTGGTCGAGCGCACGGCCCGCCCCGCGGAAGCCAAGCCCGGGTCGCAGGTGATCGCAGGATTCAGCGCCCCGCGATCATCGCCCGCGCACTGTCCAGCCCGACGACCGGCAGGCGAAGGACGACGCGCGCCTGGCCGGTCGGGCGGCCTGGCACACGGCCTGAGTGACCTGGCCACACAGGCTGGTCGCCCCAGCATGACCTTCGTTACTGGAAAGAGTACGGCTTTCCTGTTGCCGTGCCCTCGTCGCGCCGCTTCGGTCTCAGGTGAACGCGGCGGCACGGCCTCGCGCGTCACCGGCGCTGCTCTCAGCGCGTGGGAGCCGGCTCCGTGTCGCCCTCACTGTCCCGGCTGGTCAAGGCTGACACCGCGTCGTCGAAGTGCTTCTTCAGCGCCGCCAGGGCGCCAACGGTGTCGCCCTCCCGGATCAACTCGCTGATCTTGCGGTGATTGACTTCACCCGGGCTCTGGGCCTCGTGATGGCGTCGAGCCTCCTCTGCGGTGAGGGCGCCCATGCACAACCGGGTCTCGGAGATCACCGTGCTGAACATGCGCTGGAGCCGCTGGCTCCCGGAGGCGGCGACCAGGATGGTGTGGAACTCCAGGTCGTACTTCTTCACCACCGCCCAGTCGCCGGCCGCTTCTGCGGCATCCATCAACCTGACGTTCCTGTCCAGTTCCTTGTAGGCCTTCTCCGACCTGGCGGAGGCGATGATGGACTGGACCGCTGCGGACTCCAACGCCGCACGAGCCAGGTAGATGTCAGCGACGTCTTCCTTGGTGAGCAGCGGGACGGTGACCCTTCGGTGAGGCTCGCCGCGGAGCAGTCCTTCCTGGATCAGCCGCTGGAGCGCCTCTCGGATCGGCCCACGGCTCACCCCGAAGCTCTTGGCCATCTCGACCTCGCTGAGCTGTGTGCCGGGGGCCAAGGTGCCGTCGATGATCTCCTCCCGAAGGCGTTCGGTCACCATCGTGGCGAAGGTCTCCCGGGGCAGGCGGGTCGGCCTTGCGGACTCTGGACTCACAGGGCTTCCCCCTCGTCGATCACGGTCTGCGGCGCAGCGCCCGGACCGCTCGTAGCTGTCTCCACGGGCTTCGCTGTATCTGCGTGCTTGCGTCGGCTCTTCTTCATATCCAGCCCCTGTCCGATCATGGTAGCGCTGAGGCGGGTGGGGAATGCAGCGGCATCGGGAGGATGCCTGTCCAGGGCGCGCCTTCCATGGAGGGCCTTGGCGTCCAGGATCCTCGCGCCCAGTCGGGGTGCGGAGGCCGCGCACCCGACCCTGTGGAGGACAGCGATCCGACGGTGACCAGTCCGTGCGGGCCCAGGAAGCCCATCGCCGTCCCCAGCCGAACGAAGCCCGGGATCAGGCGGAGGAAGAGCACGAACCACCTCGGCGGGCAGAGGTGGTTCGTGGCTTTGAGGTTCTTCGCCGAGCAGGTCGGCGAGCGCCAGGACCCACCGCACGCCGCCCCGGGACACCGGCACGTTGTTGGCGATCTCCAAGGTGTACAGCGGTCGACCGGGCGGCGGCACGGGTCCTGACCAGTGATCCGTCGCCGATCCCGGAGTCCCGGCGATGGACGTGACCGCGTTGGCGGTCCTGCATTTCCGCATCACCACGCCCTTGCCTACTTGATGAGGTCCTTGGCCTTGTAGTACGCGCCTGCGAAGGGCAGGAACCACGGCGGGCCGAAGTGGCCGGGTATCCGGGGGAAGGACAGGTCGCGCCAGGGGTTGGCGGCCGTCGTCCCGTCCATGTACTCCGCCATCTGCTTGCCCATGTAGGTGGCCATCTGGACGCCGTGGCCGGAGTAGCCGACCGAGTAGAACAGCCCGTCCTGCTCGCCGGCGTGCACCATCCGATCCATGGTCATGTCGACCAGGCCGCCCCAGCAGTAGTCGACGCGGGTGCGCGTGAGCTGCGGGAAGACCTCGGTCATCGCCTTGTGCAGGATGCGCCCGCTCTTCTCGTCCGACTGCGGGCCGGCCATGGCGAACCGGGCACGGCCACCGAACAGCAACCGGTGGTCCGGTGTGATCCGGAAGTAGTGCAGCAGGTTCATGGACGTCGACGCCATCCGCCGGGTCGGCATGATCTGGTCGCAGAGGTCCTTGCCCAACGGTTCGGTCACGATGATGAAGCTCCCGACGGGCGCGATCCTGACCTGAAGCCAGCGGAACGGCCGGCCGGTGTAGCCGCTGGTCGCGACGAGGACCTGGTCGGCCCGGACGGTCCCGCGTGCGGTGACCACCTCGTGCTTGGTGCCGCCCAGCCGCCGGACCTGCTCGACCGGTGCCTTCTCGTGGATCTCGGCGCCCGCCCGCGCCGCGGCCTCGCCCAGGCCTCGGGTGTACTTGCCGACGTGCAGTCCGGCGCTCTTGGTGTCGACCATCGCGCCGTGGTAGAGGTCGGAGCCGATCTCCGCGTGGATTTCGCTCCTGGGTACCAGGCGTGTCTTGTCGAGCCCGATCCGGTCGGACAGCTCGTGGGTCTTGCGCAGGCCGTCGAAGTGAGCCGGCTTGGAGGCCAGGATCAGCTTGCCCGAACGGGCGAAGTCGCAGTCGATGCTTTCGTCGGCGACCAGCTTCTCGATGGTGTCGACGGCGTCGTGGTAGGTCGCGAGGTACCGTCTCGCGGTCTCGAAGCCGTAGCGGGTGATCGCGTCGCGGGTGCCGATCGACAGTCCTGTGGTGGCCATGCCGCCGTTGCGGCCCGACGCGCCGTAGGCCACGGTGTCCTTCTCCAGGACGGCGACCTTCGCTCCCTTGCGGGCGAGATGAAGGGCTGCGGACAGCCCGGTCAAACCTGCCCCGACCACCGCCACGTCCACATCGCCGCTCACCTCGGTCCGGGAACGGTCAGGCCCTTGCGGGGAGGTATCGAGCCAGTACGGGGTGAGCTTCATCGGTGCTTCTCCTGGGTGGTGGGCGGGGCAGGTGCCCCGTTGTCGGAGTCTGAGAGGGGAGGCAGAACCGACAACAGTTCTTGGCGATGCGCAGGTCATCAGCGGGAATCAGGTCGTGGCACGCGGTGGCCACGGCCGGGCGGCGTCAGCCAATAGCCGGGATGTCGGATTCTGTTGCGACCTGGGGGCCCGCGAGCGAGCCCCCCACCACGACGACTTGTCTCATGAGCGCCGACGGCCTGGGGGCCGGGTCAGATGCCGAGCATGGTGTTGACCTCGTCGAGGCTCTTGACGGTGACGTAGTTGTAGGCCGGCGAGTGCGGGTCGGCGCCCCGGTCCAGCATCACCTTGTTATGGAAGCCCAGGTCGTCCGCCGGCATCAGGTCGTAGCGGGTGTGCGACGACACGTGCAGGAAGTCGTCCGGCGTGGCGTCGAGCTGGTCGAGCATGTACTCGAAGGCGCCGTAGCGAGGCTTGTAGAAGCCGGACTGCTCCGCGGTGTACACCGCGTGGAAGTCCGCCCCGAGCCGCGGCACGCTCTCCGCCAGGAACGAGTCGTCGGCGTTGGAGAGGATCACCAGCTTGTAGTGCTCGCCCATCTTCTTCAGCGGCGTCGGCACGTCCGCGTGCGGCCCCCAGCTGCGCATGCCGGTCGCGAAGCGCTCCCCGGCGTCGGCCTGCGCCTTGATGCCCCACTTCGTGCACACCCGCTCGAACGCGTCCTGCAGTACCTGGGGGTAGGAGTAGAAAACGCCGCAGACCTGGTCGTAGCGGTAGTTGCGGAAGTCGATGACGAACTGGTCCCAGTGCTCCTCGGGGATGCGGTCGCCCGCGAGCTCCTTGGTGATCGGGGTCATCTGCCAGTTGATCAACGTGCCGTAGCAGTCGAAGGAGACGTAGGTCGGCCTGAATGTCGTGTCGGTCATCGTTGGTCCTCTCTTGGGGGTTGCCTGGCACGACCGTAGGATGGCAGCCTGTCAAATGTCAACAGTTGGCAGAGTCGCCCTGTCGGCCCCCGATCGAAGGATGTGGACGAGATGGCGCTGCTCTATGGGCGACCTGAGTCGACGACCGAGGAGGCTCGGCCCGGCCGACGCGGTGCGGTCTCCATACCGGGTCAGGTGGCGGCGAACCTCCAGCCGGTGACCCTCTTCCCGGCCGAGAAAACGACCTGCTCATCCGGTTGCGCCGGGGCGGGCAATGTCCGCGGCGCGCACCCCTTGACTCCCTCCAGGCCCACTGTCATTCTCTTCCCACTTTTAGCGGACGTTTCGTGAATTCACGCGAGATGAGAACGGGAGCGGCCTGAGGGCCCCTCAGCGACCGCCGTCCCCACGCTTCGAGGTCACCGCCAACGCCGCCGGACGCGTGCTCCCGGACATGCGCGGGTTCACCATCTCCCCCGATGCGGAGCTCGCCGTCCACGCGCAGCCGCACAACAGACCGGCCCCGGCCCCACACCCGCCGGCATCCCCTCGGTCCCCCGCACAGCTGGTCCACGCGTCAACAGATGAGGAGTATTGCCATGAGTGACCCCCTGATCGGCCGGAGAGCGCTCCTGCGCGGAGCAGGCGGCCTGGCCGCCCTCGCCGCCCTTCCCTCCCTCGCCGCCTGCGGCACCGGCACCACCCGCGCCGCGACCGCCGGCGGTCAGGCCGGCAGCAAGACGGTGATCGTCCGCGACAGCGGCGGTTCGTTCGGTGAGGCCCTGCAGAAGGCGGTCTACACGCCGTTCACGCAGGAGACCGGCATCGCCGTCAAGGTGACCAGCCTTGAGGGCACCCAGATGCTGGCCCAGATGAAGCAGGGCCGTCCTCAGTTCGACCTGGTCAACACCTCGATGATGGACCTCTTCAAGTTCGCGGACCAGGGCCACCTGGAGAACCTGGACCGCGACCGGATCAAGAGCCTGAAGAGCGCGAAGATCCCCGACGGTCAGATCACCGAGCATGCTGTCGCCCACAGTTTCTACGCCCAGTGCATGGCGTACCGCACCGACGACTTCGGCGGCCGCAAGCCCGAGTCGTGGGCGGACTTCTGGGACACCAAGTCGTTCAAGGGCAGCCGTTCGCTGTGCAACCCGGACGCCGACCTGGCGGAGCTGGAGTTCGCGCTGCTGGCCGACGGCGTCCCGCTGGACAAGCTGTATCCACTCGACGTGGACCGTGCCTTCAAGGTGATGGACCGGATCCGGTCCGACGTCAAGAAGTTCTGGGACAGCGGCCCGCTGCCCGGTGTGCTGCTGAGCCGCGAGGAGGTGACGATGTCCACCATCTGGCACGGCCGGCTCGCCGATCTGACGAAGCAGGGCGTCCCGGTCGCGGCCCAGCTCGACGGCGCCCGCCGCCAGTTCTCGGGCTTCGGCATCCCGATGGGCGCGGCCCACGTGGACACCGCCTACCAGCTGCTCGACTACTCGCTGCATCCCGAAGTCCAGGCCCGTCTGGCCAAGACCTTCCCCGCGAACCCGTCTTCCCCGGTGGCTTACAAGAAGCTCACCGAGAAGGAGCTCTCCACGCTCGCGGGTGCGCCGGAGTACTACGACAAGGGTTTCGACGCGGACATCGAGTGGTGGATCAAGAACGAAGCGGCCGTCATCAAGCGCTGGTTGGAGTGGGCTCGTGGCTGAAATCGGTGTGGTCACACCGTCCGTCGAGGTGGCCGGAAGCTCGTCGGCCACCGCGACCGGCAAAGCGCTGTCGGTGGTGGCCCTGCGCAAGACGTACGAGGACGTCGTCGCTGTCGACGAAGCGTCCATGGAGATCGCGGCCGGGGAGTTCGTCACTTTCCTGGGCGCGTCAGGGTCGGGCAAGACTACGACCCTGATGATGATCGCCGGGTTCTGCGAACCCGACTCCGGCACCATCACCGTCGGCGGTCGCGACGTCACACGGCTCGCCCCGCAGAAGCGGAACCTCGGCTTCGTCTTCCAGCAGTACCTGCTCTTCCCGCACATGACCGTCGGGGAGAACGTCGCCTTCCCGCTCCAGCTGCGCGGAGTGTCGAAGGACGACATCCGCAGGCGAGTGGGGGAGACCCTGGAGATCGTGGGCCTGTCCGGCTTCGCGGGCCGCAAGCCACGCGAGCTGTCCGGCGGTCAGCAGCAGCGTGTGGCCCTGTGCCGGGCGCTGGTCTACCGGCCCCCGGTCATCCTCATGGACGAGCCGCTCGGCGCGCTGGACAAGAAGCTGCGCGACCAGCTCCAGGTCGAGATCAAGGCCATCCAGCAGGAACTCGGCCTGACCGTGATCTACGTGACGCATGATCAGGAGGAGGCGCTGGTCATGTCCGACCGCATCGCGGTGATGCGCGACGGCAGGATCGAGCAGTTCGACACGCCCAGGGAGCTGTTCGAGCGGCCGAGGACACCGTTCGTCGCGGACTTCCTCGGCGCGGCGAACTTCCTGCCCGGCCGCGTGGTGCAGAGCACCGACGAGCACACCGTGGTCCGCCTCGACCAGTCAGGCGGTCTGCTGAAGGCGCGGCGCCACGAGCTGGCTTCCGGTACCCCGGTCAAGGTCGCTGTCCAGCCGGGCCGTCTGCGGGCCGGCGCCCCCGATGACGGTTTCTGTACCGGCACGGTCGAGACCGCCGCGTACGTGGGCAGTGTGGTCCGCGCGGGGGTGCGTATCGACGGCGGGGACGCGCCGCTGCTGCGTCTCGAGGTACCGGCCGGCCGCGGTCCCGTCGCGGGCGAGCGGGTCGGAGTGACCGTCGATCCCGATGACGTCAATCTCTTCCTCTCGGAACAGGACGGGTGAGCCATGGCCGCCACCCTCACCGGCACCGCCCCGGCCCGTCCGCGCAAGCTGCTGGCCTCCCGCAGAACAAGGGCCGGAATCCTCTACGCGCTGCCGGTCGTCGTCTACCTGCTGGTGCTGTTCGTCTACCCGATCTTCAGCACACTGTTCCTCAGCCTGAAGAACACCGACGGATCGCTGACGCTGCACTGGTACATCGACGCGCTGACCGGGGTCAACCTCTCGGTCCTGTTCACCACGTTGCGGATCTCGGCGGAGACGGCACTGTTCAGTCTCGTCTTCGGGTTCGTCCTGGCGAACGCTATCTCCCGGCTCAAGCCCCTGTGGGCCGGAGTGGCCATGCTGATCGTCGTCGTCCCCCACTTCATCAGCGCCCTGGTGCGGACCTACGGCTGGATCATCCTGCTCGGTGACAAGGGCCTGGTGAACCAGGCCATGGCCGACCTGTGGTTTCCCGGGGCGCCGTACCAACTGCTCTACAACGAGATCGGCGTGGTCATCGGCACCACCTCGGTGATGCTGCCGTACACGGTGCTGCTCCTGTACGGCGTGATGCGCGGCGTGGACCGGCGGCTGCTCGCCGCCGCGGCCAGCATGGGCGCGGGACGCGTGACGATCTTCCGCCGGGTCTACCTGCCGCTGGTCGCCCCCGGCCTGGCCAGTGCCGGACTGCTCAGCTTCATCCTCTCGCTGGGCTACTACATCACTCCGGCCCTGATGGGCGGCCCGCAGCAGACGATGATCGCCTCCCTCATCAACCAGCAGGTGATGAAACAAAACCAGTGGAACGGGGCCGCCGCCGAGGGCGTGATCCTGCTGCTGCTCACCTTCGCCGGACTGCTGCTGGTCAAGCTCGTCACCTCCCTCGGCGCCAGCCGGAAGAAGAGGAGTACGTCATGATGCAGCTGCGCAGCACCCTCGCCGGGCGGATCACCCTGACCGCGGTCGCCACCATGATCCTTCTGTTCCTGGCGCTGCCGATCGTCGTCATCCTCGTCACCTCCTTCAGCGACAACGCCTTCGCCGCGTTCCCGCCCAACGCGTGGACTTTCAACTGGTACCAGGCGCTGTTCGCCGACGGCAGCAAGTGGCCGGCCGCACTGTCGCTGAGCGCACTGGTCGCCGCCCTGAGCACCGTGTTCTCGTTGGTCATCGGCGTCACCGCGGCGACCGCGCTGACCCGCAGTGAACTCCCGCTGCGCTCCGCGGTCTACGCCCTGGTCCTCGGACCCCTGCTCATCCCGCAGATCGTCACCGCCCTCGGTCTGTTCCTGCTGTTCGAGCCCGCCTCGATGCTGGGCAGCCCGCTCGCCATCGCGCTCGGCCACACCGTGCTGGCCTCGCCGATCGCGGTGCTCATCCTGATCGCGACCCTGCGCGGGATCGACGAACGGCTGGAGGACGCCGCCGCGAGCATGGGCGCCGGGCGTCTGACGATCGCCCGGCGGATCACCTTCCCCCTCGCCGCCCCCGGAATGATCGCGGCGGCGATCTTCTCCTTCATCACCAGCTTCGACGAGTTCTACATCTCCCAGTTCCTCTCGTCGGTCGACACGGTCACCCTGCCGGTGCAGATATACAACTCCCTGACCTTCGACATCGACCCCAGCGTGACCGCGATCAGCGCGATTCTCATCGCCTTCGCGATCCTTGCCCTCGTCCTGGTGGCCCTGGTGCGCTGGCTCGGCTCCGGACGGCAGGATTCTCCGCTGTCGGTCGAGACCGCGGCGGGGATCGCCACCCCCGGAGGTGAGGCCGTGTGACCATCACCGCTCAGTGGCACCTGCCGATGAGTATGACCGTGAACATTCCGGCGCCGAACCTCGCCCTCCCGGCCGGCAAGCCCGCCATCACCCTTGAGACGTTGGTGAGGCGGGGCGCGGGGAGAAGCGCGCACGGCCATGCGAGCGGTCGATGAGGAAGGCAACATCCTCTCGACCCACAAGGTGCCGACCCCGGGCACGCC